>NZ_JADPIE010000006.1 GCF_015666175.1 Halonatronomonas betaini
AACTTTACCATCAGTAATTTTCTCAGGCATAGCTTCCTCGCTTTCCCTTAATATAATTATATCATACTGCTGTTTTACTTACATAATCTTAATATACCTTTATTGGTATTATTTGTCAAGTGGTTTATTCTACTCTTATGATCAAAGCTAGAATCTCATTAACTTTAGCCAGCATTTATTACTGGATAAAAAAAGACCAGAGCTTATGGCCCTGGTAAGAAAGTTATTAAGAATATCTATCAAAAATTTGTTTTATACAATAATCAAAATCTTCAAGGTTTATCTAATTTCCTCCCTCAAACCTTCCTTGAAATCCTCCCTGAAACGTTTCATTTTTATCCTGTAATCAAAATAATACTTCAGGACATTTTCGATAAAATCTGCCGTTTTTATTTCATCCTGCTCATAGATCTTCTCGCCTTCTTTAATCACTTTATGTTTTAGCAAAATATTGCATTTATTAAGAGAGACAATATCGACTTCCTGGCCTATAATTTCCTCAATTTCAGCCTCTAAGTTCATTTGCTTTAAAATTTCAGGAGGTTTTGAAAATAAGATTCCGAGATCTATATCGCTGCGGTCATTCTCATAATCGGTGCCATGGGAGCCAAAGATATATACTGTATTGATGTTATTATGGTTTTTAAAGAAATTTATCAATTTATCTTGATTAGGAATATTAATTTCTCTTTTCATATCTTTTATCCCTCTTCCAAAAATAAATCACCTTAGAAGCTCAATTATTGTTTTATCAACTACCATACTCAATATCCTCTTCTAAATTTTCTTCATTATAATGCCTCTTTATTCCCCTTTTATTGAGTAAATCATGAAATTCCCACTTACTCATATCAGCTAATTCTCTGGCTTTCCCAAATGAAAGGATCTTTTCTTCATATAAAGCCAGAGCTAATTCCTCCATCAATCTTTCCTCTTTCTCGCTTTCAGGCAATTTCATGGCCTGATAGACATCTTCTGGTATATTCAATACAAACTTCTTATCTCCAGCCAGTTTCATAATAATCCCTCCATTTCAAAGGTTTAAATTTATATTTCTTATCTTCATTTTACCACATAAGACCACTATTTTCATTTATTCTATCTTCCACCCCGGGCTAGACCTGGCTGCGGATTGGGTTTTCCTGGACCTTTCCAGAAAACATTAATGTTTCTTGGGTTTATCCAGCCGCTTGATTGTTTCCAGGAGGACGTTGGCTCCTTTTTCGATATCCTCCCAGTCTGTCCATTCATCGGGGCTGTGGCTGATGCCGTCTTTACTGGGCACAAAGATCATGCCTGTCGGGGCTACTCCGGCCATCGGGCCTGCATGGTGGCCTGAGCCGCTGAGGATATCCATGTAATCATAGCCCAGGCTTTTAGCTGCGCTGGCTATCTCCTGCTGGACAGCTTTGTTGAGATAGGTGCTCTCTTCATAATAGGTCTCTTTAATTTTTAAGCCTTTGATATTAAGGTCTTCGATTGACTTGAAGACTTTATTGATATTTGCCTTTTCCATATCTCTGATCTCGATTAAAAACTCGACTTCATCTGGAATTATATTGACTGCGCCAGATTTCACCTTTATATCGCCAACTGTTACTACCATCCGGCCGCCGTCTTGATTGAGCTTTTTAACTGTTTTCTCAAGCTCCAGGATGATTCTGCTGGCCTTGATTAAGGCGTCGTCCCGGAGTTCCATCGGTGTTGTTCCTGAATGGTCGGCCCTGCCTGTCGTTGTGGCTCTGTATCTGGAGATGCCTACTATTCCATTGACGACGCCGATTGGTTTTTCCATCTCTTCTAAGACCTGACCCTGTTCGATATGGAGTTCCAGGAAGTTTTTGATTCTGCTGGTATCGACTGCTGAAGCTTCGAGTTCGGCCTCGCCAAGCCTGGCTGACCTTATCTGATTTAGCTCGTCGTATGAGAATTTGTCGCCGATAAAGGCCCTGCTCCCTAAATAAGGAGGATATTTTACCCCGGCCTCGCCATTAAAGACTGCTGCCACCAGTTTATGATTGCTCTGGTAGCCATTTTCTTTGAGCACCCTCAGGCATTCAACTGCTGCCAGCACCCCGAGGCTGCCGTCAAACAGGCCACCTTTGACGACGGTATCGATATGGGAGCCGATCACTATCATCTCATCGGTCTGGTTTTCGCCAGGGAATATGCCAAAGAGGTTACCGATCGGGTCTGTATAAGTCTCCAGCCCTGCCTCTTCCATCTGCTCCCTGACAAACTCCTCTGCCTCTGTGTAAACTCTGGTATATGGCAGCCTGGTGATGCCTTTGTCGCCGATTGGTATTTCTTTATTTTCATCACCGGCAAAGCCGAACCAGCCCAGTCTGATTATGTTGTTTTTGAGTCTATCTAAATTTATATTCATTAGCTTCCTCCTCCAACGAATTTTAGTCATGCCTACCTGATTTAGTCTTGCTTACCTGGAACAGTCATGTCTACCTAAGTTAATCTTGCTTACCTGGATTGGTCTCGTCTTTCTGAGTTAGTCTTGCCTGGACCTGCCAGGGAATGTTTTGGTTATTTTGTTTAATTATATCACAACCTGGTGATTGAGGCCAGAGATTAAGTCAACTGGGTATGATTAAGCCAGACTAACCGGGGTAGACTTTCTTAAAAACCATTAAATAAAGCCCAGAGTGAGAGAATATATTCTCTCACTCTGGGCTTTAAGCAAATATTAATACCTATAATTTTAAATTCTCATCTAGTTTAAATTAAATATCTGCCAGTAATTCAAGATATTCTTCTTTAGTTAGCTTGGGTTCATACTGATTAATTACTTTATTGGCCCTGGCAGCATCATCTACGAGTAAATCTATTAATGTTAGCGCCATTAATTTAGCTGATAAGATGTATGCTGTCTCAGGATCTTTCATTCTAAAGTTTCTGGTGTGAATATCTCCTTCTACACCACCAATAAATGGATGAAGTCCTGGCATGATATGTGTAATATCACCAAAATCAAAGGAGCCGGTAAAACTTACACCTCTGACTATTTCTTCTTCAGTAACAAGGCCATCAGTGTTTTCATGTAGAATATCATCTAAATTTTCATCATTTAGAAGGGGCATATAGCCTGGGATATCATTTATATCAACATCAGCACCTATAGCCATGCCACCGGCACGGAGGGCATTATTCACTTTTTTATTTGCCTCCATTAGAGCATCAATAGTCCGGCCTCTAACATAGGATTCCATCCTGACATCTGCTGGAACAATATTAACTATATCGCCACCTTTGGTAATTATCGGGTGGACTCTTATTCTATCCTCATCTTTAAAGGTCTCCCTCAGGGCATTAATATTATTAATCGCCAGCATTGCTGCATTGAGGGCATTTATTCCCTGATCAGGGGCACCACCGGCATGGGCTTCTTTACCGGTAAATTGAACTTTTTTACCAACAAAGCCATTACCACTAGGGCTAATTAAAACTTTTTTGTCCTGTAAATCCATCGAGTGGATCATCATTGAGATATCAATATCATCGAAATGGCCTCGTTTTATCATTTCCTGTTTGCCGCCAAGATAACTTATTTCTCCGTTTTCTTTTAAGTCCAAGCGATACTCTATCTCTACATATTCTTCAGCAGGGACTGCCATAAATTCAATCTGCCCTGCCAGTTGATCGAGTACTGACTGATCATTTAGGCCAAATGCGACACCAAGCATTGCTGCTGTTTGGATATTATGACCACAGGCATGGACGGCACCTGTTTTCGGGTCAGCATCAGGATGTTCTCTACAGATAACAGCATCCAGTTCTCCCATGACAGCAATTTGGGGACCTTTTTTTCCTGTGTCAAGGATCCCATTACATCCAGTAACTGCCAGGTTTTTCTCAGGGTTGAGTCCTAGCTTATCCATTTCATCAAAAACTAAATCTGTTGCAAAATTCTCTTTATAGCCGAGCTCCGGGTTATTATATATTTTCTCGCCAATTTCAATTATTTTATCTTTATTGGCTTCAATATTCTCTAAAGCTTTATTTTTCAGTTCTCTGATATTCAAATTATCACACCTCCAGTTTATAGTTAAGAGGCAGCCAATTTATCTGGCTGCCTGATTTTATAGGTAGATTTAAATAATTCCCTGCATTGTTAAAACAATATGTGCAACAATGGCTGAACCAAAGAAGGTCCCAACAAATACAAATATGGCAACGACAAAGACTTTCCAGCTTAGGGATTTTAGCTTCTGGATTTTGTTACCGACAGAAATACCGGCAAAGGCAAGAATTGGGGTAGTAGTCCCTAAAAATTCTATTCTATCAGTGTATTCAAGAAAGATATCCTGAGTGGGCATAAATGGCATTGAAAGTAATAGAGCTGCCAGTGATGCCCAGGCAAAGGCTGGAAATCGGATATTAGGAAAGGCATCTTTGATTATTAAAGCAAGCTGAGATAAAACTATGATCATTATCATCCCAGGTATTGCTTCAATAGCATCATGGCCATAACCAATTCTCTGTCCAACCAGGATCATAATACCAACTACTATTAATACTTTTAGCTGATTTATTATTTTTCTACCATCTAATTTACCCATTATTTATCCTCCTTCTTTTTGCCTCTTCCAAGGATGGGCTCAAGTTTATCATATAAGAAGTTTACTAGTGGTACTGCAACAAAAACTACAACATATAATCCTGTAACACCGGTAAGCATATTACTGGTTGCGGCATAGGCTAGAACTGTTTCTGACATTTCTGGTACTGCTTCAGCAAGAGAACCAGAACCAGCTGCCATCATACTGCCACTACCCATGCCTGTTCCCATAGCCAGAGCCAGTGGATGGAGTCCGGTAACAGTTGAGAATGCACCAAGTATTCCAAAAAAGATTGTACCAAAAACAGTACCTGTCAGATAGGTTCCCAATACACCTGTACCCTCAGGGGAATCTATTCCGTATTTTTCTCCGATAACTCCTAATGTCGGCTCACGGGCAATACTTACAGTTGCACCAACAGCCTCTCTTTTCATTCCTAATAATAAGGCTATCGGGAGTGATATAAAGATTGTACCTAAATTACCTAATTCCTGGAGTAATAATGCAGGTCCAGCTTCTATTATTGCAACTATATCAGGGCCGACTAAGGTTCCATACTTTACACCCAGGGGTAAAAGTGAAATCATTACTATTGGAGCTGCTAGTTCCATCACATCATCATCGACCAGTTCTCTTAATACTCCAATTTTTGAACCGAGCAAATCTGGAGTTATTGTCATTCCAATAACTACTGCAAAAAGCATTGGCAATAATACAACTTCTCCTGGTCCAAGCTCAAATTCCTGGGTACCTATAAATTCTGAAATGATTACAATTGCAAAAACAACTGCATAGATTTTAATGAAAATATTTAATCGATTATTAGTTTCAATGACTTCTGCTATAGTTTTGCCATTATTATTATTCTGTTTTTTATTTTCACTCATAAAATTTGACCTCCCTGTTTAATTCTTATTATCAAGCTTTTTAACTGTCTCAAGTATTAGATTTGCTCCTTTTTCAACATCCTGCCAGTCTGTCCATTCTTCAGGACTATGACTTATTCCATCCTTACTTGGTACAAAGACCATTCCAGCTGATGTTACTCTAGCCATTGGACTGGCATCATGGCCGGCTCCGCTTAGCATCTTAAGATAATCATAATTTAATGCTTCAGCTGCACCAGCTATTTCCTTTTGAACTTTCTTATCTAAATATACACCTCCTTCATGGAATTGTTCTTCAATCTCTAATCCTTTGACTTCAAGGTTTTCAATTGACTTTATAGCTTTATCAATATTTTCTTTTTCCATATCTCTTAATTCAATGGAAAATTCGGTTCCGCCAGGTATTACATTGACAGCACCAGGTTTAAGATTAAGCTGGCCAACTGTGCCTACCATTCGGCCATGATCTCCATTGAGTTCTTTAACAATTCTATTTATCTCTAAAATAACTTTGCTGGCTTTAAGAAGTGCGTCATCTCTCATATCCATTGGAGTTGTGCCGGCATGATTGGGTTTGCCTGTTACTAAAGCTTTATATCTGGATATACCAACAATCCCCTCAACTATGCCAATATTTTTGGCTTTCTCTTTTAAGACCTGCCCCTGTTCAATGTGAAGTTCAAGATAGTTTTTTATTTTTTCAGTATTTACTGCTGATTCTTTAAGCTCTTTTTCTCCAACTCCTGTATCTGCTAGCTCCTTTATTTCTTTATCAGAGAATTTATCACCAATAAAGGCCCGGCTACCAAGATAACCAGGGTATTTAACGCCTTCTTCTCCGGTAAATACTGCTGCTATAAGGTCATGATTGTTCTGATAGTTGTTTTCTTTTAGCACCCTTAGAGATTCTACTGCTGCCATCACCCCAAGGCTACCATCAAATAAACCGCCATTTATTACTGTATCTATGTGGGAACCGATTACGATCATTTCACCTTTTTCACTTTTGCCTGACAGCTTTCCAAATAAGTTTCCTGCTGGATCTTTCCATACTTTTAGTCCAGCTTTTTCCATGAGCTCTCGAACATAATCCTCTGCCTTTAAATAATCAGTGCTATATGGCAATCTGGTAATACCATTATCTCCAGCTGGTATTTCTTTATCTGGGTTGCCATCAAAACCGAACCAGCCCAATTCTATTAAATTATTTTTAAGCCTCTCTAAATTTATCTTCATTTAATTATTCCACCTCAACTATTTGAGTTAAAAAATTCGATAACAGCCTGGGCAAGTGAGCCGGCTCCAATCGGAATAGCAGTTTCATCAACATTATATTTTGGGTGATGCCATTGATGGACTATCCCCTCATCTTCATTTCTAACACCTAAAAACATGAAACAACCAGGGACTTCTTGCATATACATAGCAAAGTCTTCTCCACCACCGGTTGGTTCCGGTTCAATGAGACCATCTTCACCTGCAATTTTTTGAACAGCTTTTGCTGCATGTCCGGCCATCTCATTGTCATTAATAACTGCAGGCAAATCATTTATATATTCTATTTCAGCCTCGGTATCATGTGCTGCACAGGTGTTATTTACAATATTCTTTAATAGTTCAGGAAGTTGTTCCCGAACCTCAGGTTTAAAGGAACGGCCTGTTCCTGTCAGTTTTACTTCTTCAGAAATCACATTATTGGCAGTCCCACCATTAATTGTTCCAAAAGAAATTACTGCTGTTTCAAATGGGGAGATTCTTCTGCTAACTATTGTCTGTAAGTTTTGGATTATTGAAGAGGCGGCTACTATTGAATCTCTGGTATGATGGGGAATAGCACCATGACCACCCTCGCCTTTAATTGTAATTTTTATGGTATCTACTGCTGCCATTAACGGGCCATATTTAACACCTACCTGGCCAGCAGGTATATCTGGTTTTGTATGGAGGCCAAAGATGGCGTCAACATCAGGGTTTGAGAGAACTCCATCTTCAATCATTGCCTTTGCTCCTTTGTTTATTTCTTCAGCTGGCTGAAAGATAAATTTTACCTGGCCAGGTATCTCATCTCTTTTTTCACTTAAGAGCATTGCTGCTCCAAGCAGGGAGGTTGTATGGACATCATGGCCGCAGGCGTGCATTTTCCCTGGGTTTTCTGATTTAAACGGAATATCATTCTGTTCTTCAATTGGCAGGGCATCGATATCTCCTCTTAAAGCAACCACCGGTCCAGGCTTTTCTTTATTAAGAATGCCGACAACCCCTGTCTTTCCAACTCCTCTTGTAACATCAATATCATGTTCTTTTAAAATTTCTTCTATTAGATCTCCAGTCTCATGCTCCTCAAAGCTCAATTCAGGGTTCCTGTGAATTTTTCTTCTGATTTTTACTAGCTTCTCTTTTAAAGCCTGACTCTCTTCTCTTAGATTCATAATCAGTCCTCCCTGAAATAATTTTATTGGTAATTATTTAATATAATCTTCTATCAGTTCATTCTCCAGTGGAGATAGATATAAAGGATTTTTCAAGCAGAGTTCTTTGACTTCTGCTTTTAGTTCTTTCTGTTTTGTTTTATCAGAGGTTTTATTATCAGCTTCAATTCTCAATGCTTCTATTATTATATCTGCCAGCTTTTTTATATCTTCCTGGCCAAAACCACGTGATGTAACTGCTGCAGTTCCAATTCTTATTCCACTTGTAACTTTTGGAGATTTCTGATCATAGGGGATTAAGTTTTTATTTACAGTAATGCCAATCTCATTTAATATTTCTTCTGCTCTCTCACCTGTCAAATTCCAGGGGCATAAGTCGACTAGAAATAAATGGTTGTCAGTTCCACCTGAGACTATTCTTAAACCTGCATCATCTAGCAATTCAGCCAGATAATTTGTATTCAGGCAGATCTGTTGCTGGTATTTCTTAAAAACTTCAGTAGCTGCTATTTTAAAGGTTATTGCCTTGGCAAATATATTTTGAACTATCGGACCTCCCTGAACTCCTGGGAATACAGCTTTGTCAATCTTTTCTGCCCATTTATCTTTTGTCAGGATAAATCCACCTCTGGCTCCCCGGAGTGTTTTGGTTGATGTACTTGTTACTACATCTGCATAAGGGACTGGATTAAGGTGTTCTCCAGCTGCCACCAGACCGGCTATATGAGCCATATCTACCATTAATTTTGAACCAACTTTATCCGCTATTTCTCTAAACTTTTTAAAATCAATTTCCCTGGAATAGGCGCTGGCTCCAGCTATTATTAATTCTGGCTGATGTTTAGTTGCTTTTTCTTCAATTTCAGCAAAATCTATTCTTTCATCATCTTCTCTTACGCCATAAATTATAGAATTATAATATTCTCCAGTTATACTTACTTTACTGCCATGGGATAAGTGACCACCATGACTTAAATTCATACCTAAAATTGTATCTCCAGGCTCTAGCAAAGCCATGTAGGCTGCAAGGTTGGCATTTACTCCAGAGTGAGGCTGAACATTGGCGTGATCGGCATTAAATAGTTTGCATGCTCTTTCTATGGCCATTGATTCAATACAGTCTATATTTTCACATCCGCCATGATATCTTTCTCCTGGATAACCTTCAGCGTATTTGTTCGTAAAAATTGAACCCTGGGCTTTTAATATTGAGTTATACACAAAATTTTCTGAGGCTATTAACTCAATTGTATTTTCCTGACGGTTTAGTTCATTTTTCAGACAGCGACTGGCCTCTGGATCGATTAATGAAAGATTATCCATATAAACCCTCCTCTAATAAGCTAATAAGTAAAATTTAAAATATATTTTAATGAAATGTTCACTATACTTTAGTCTATTTTCACTTTACTATAATTAATCTTCTAGAAATATCTTTGAATTCCTTTAATCAATGATTAATTATTTATTTATCATGAGAAATTTCTGAATTTTGTCAAACTAAAATGATGGAGGGGTGACAACCCAGAGGCTGATAGAGGTAATATTACCTTCATTTTTATACGAGTGAAAATCTGAAGCTTTGTGATAAATAGAATCTCCTGCCTGAAGATGATATTTATCATCACCGACATAATATGTTAACTCACCTTGAATAATAAAGCCAAATTCTTCTCCCTCATGCTGGTGCTGCTCTTCACCGGAAGATGCCCCTGGCTTAACAGTGAGTAATAACGGTTCCATTTCTTTGCAGATGTCTGTTGTTAAAAGTTCGTATTTAATTCCTTCTTTTTTTGATCTGATAATCTCTTTTCTTTCAGATTTTTTAAGATGTTTTCTTTTTGAGCAGTCGTTATTAAATAAATCAGGGACTGTTATGTCTAATGCATCAACTATTTTTCTCAAAGAGCTGACGGTTGGACTATTTTTATTCCTTTCGACATTGCTTAAATAACCAACAGATAAACCAGTTAAATCAGATAATTTGGCCAGGCTATATCCCCGGCTCTTCCTGATATCTTTAATAGTTAAACCAATATTTTCATCACCTATTTTAATCACCCCCTAAATTAATATAATATTTATTATTAATATTATATCAAAAAGAAACTATTCTGACAATTTTTATTATTAAATAATTTAATTTTGATTAGGGTGGCATTACTCAATTTTACTTTAAAAAAGTTCTTGAAATAAATAAAAAAACCAGCTAAGTGCTAAAGATATAGCTGGTTTGGATTAAAACTTTTCAAATACTATTTTCACCTTTTATATCGAAATTACCAGTAGTTATAGGAGTATCTGCCTCAGCAAACATCTGGACAAACTTCTCGGCCAGCTCCGGATCAAACTGGGTACCGGCGCAGGCCTGGATCTCGGCAATGGCTTCGGCTTCAGTTAAGGGTTCCTTATATGGTCGGCCATTGGTCATGACATCAAAGGCGTCGACGATTGCTATAATCCTTGCCAGCACAGGGATCTCTTCGCCGGCTATACCTCTGGGGTAACCGGAGCCATCCCAGCGTTCATGATGGGAGAGGACTTCTTCGGCTATATGGGAGAAATCTTCAATTGAGGAACAGATCCGGTAGCCGCTAACTGGATGGCGTTTTATCAGTTTCCACTCTTCTTCGCTAAGGCTGCCTGGTTTATTTAAAACCTTATTTGGTATCATTATCTTGCCGATATCATGAAACCGGGCCAGGACTGCCAGTCCATCCAGCTCATTAGCACTTAGACCGGCTCTCCTGCCAAGTTCTGTTGCCAGGTCGGCCATTCTAACTGCATGGGATTCTGTTTCCTGGCTCTTTTCATGGAGGGCTGATAATAAGAGCTTGACCAGCCTGCTTTTTGTACTTTTCTCTTTAAGGAGTTTATCTCGATACATGTTGTTTTCAGCATCATGAAGGGTATCAAAGATATTTTCCTCAGGTTTTCTCTTCATGGAAATACCATAGGCCACTGAGATAAATAAATCGTCGCCATTATTTGAATTAATCTGTATTTCCTTGCTGGTTGTTTTTTCTGCAATTTGCTCAACCTCCTGTCGGGTAAGATCCTCCGGGATAATAGCTAGAAATTCGTCGCCGCCCCAGCGGCCAACAGTTGCCGGGTCTGAGAAGCTATCCTGCAGGATCTCAGCAAATTTGGTTAAAAACAGGTCACCTGCCCGATGGCCATAGCTATCATTAATCAGCTTTAGGCCATTGAGGTCAAATATTATAATACTTACTGGACACTCTTTAAATCTATTTAAATTCACCAGCTCTTTTTCCAGGTGAAATCTATTATACAGATCTGTTAGGGGATCGTGGGTACTTGTATATTGCAGTCTTTCTTCCTGCTCTTTTCTGGCTGTAATATCGATATACTGAGCATAGCCACCAACCATCTGGCCGTCTATCTCAACTGGAATGCCGCGAATCAGGCAGACTTTTTCTTCTCCAGATTTAGTATACCTGATTCCTTCTAATTCCACCTGCTTGCCGGCCAGAAATCTACTAGTCACTTCTCTATTTGCAACTTTTTGCTCTGGCTGATCCAGGACATCATCCAGGTCCATGCCTTTTATCTCCTCAAGGCTATAGCCAAATAGCTCTGTGAACTTCTGGTTAATAGCCTGAATCTTATGATTGGCATCAAGTCTGGCAATTGCATCATTGCTATTTTTGAAAAGTGATGAAAGCCACTGCTGTTTATAGGTTAGTTCCTGCTGAGAGTTCTCAAGCTCTCGTTTATAATTATATTCTGCAGTGACATCAGAAAAGACCAGGATTGTCCCGGTTACTCTGCCTAAATGGTCCCTGATCGGGGCAGCTGTATCGGCTATCTGGTGAGCAGTTCCATCTCTGGCTATTAAAGTCGTATTATTAGCCAGGCCTACAATCACGCCTTGCTCTAAGACCTGATGGACCGGGTTTTCAACTCTCTCACCGGTCCTGGCACTGACGATTTTAAAGATTTTTTCGACTGGCAGGTCTGCAGCCTGTTCATATTCCCAGCCAGTTAGTTCTTCGGCAACGCCGTTCATAAAGGTGACTTTGCCATCGAGGTCTGTAACGATGACGCCATCGCCAATCGAATAGAGGGTGGTAAAGAGCTGATTTCTGGCAAGGACAAGGCTTTTTTCCTTTTCTTTGAGTTCAATTATACTTGAAAGCTGATTGGCTACAGCTTTGAGCAGAGATTTTTCTTCAGTCAGGATTTCTGGCTTTTCACTGTCTTTGCTATCCAGGCTATTTCTGTCTAAATCAACTTTTATCCAGGCATCCTGGCAGGCATCGCACTTAATATCCTGCTGATATGTAAAACTGTCATCAGGCGATTTAGTTTCAGGGTAGATGTTTGATTTATATTTGATAGTTACTGTTGTTTTTGCCGGGTTTTTAAAGTATGCAGGGAGCAAGTCTGCAACTTTTGATAATATTTCCTCTAATTTCAGCTCCTTTTCCATTAATAGTTCACTGATTTCAATCAGGCAGGAAAGTTCTTTGGCTCGCTCAAATAGGTCATCTTTAAGTTTAATGATATTTTCCTGCTGTAATAACATTTTTAAATGGAGTTCAACTGTATCTTTGAATCTATTCATTAAATCAATGATATCCTGGCTGAAATGGCGCTCGCTGGTATCTAAAATACAGATAGTGCCAAAGACCTGGCCGTCTGGCCAGTGGAGGGGCAGACCAAAATAGGAGATCATCCCTAGCTCAATATCAGGGTTGTCGTTCCAGTCTTCATCTAATAATGCATTAGGGATATTAAGGCTCTCTCCAGTTTTAATAACATGCTCGCAATAGAGGCCATCCATATCATCTTTATCTTCAGGATGATATGGATTATCTTCGCCTTTACTGGCAATCAAGACTTTCATATAGGGAGGCTCGGCCTTCATAATCAGGGCAGCCGGCACCTCTGCCAGGCGTGCAATTACGTCGACAGTCTGCTGCCAGCCTGTTATTACTTCTTCTGAAATTTTAGGTCTTTCAGTAGTATCAGTCTGATTCATTTTTGTCCTCCTCTATTTCTCTTAACTCCTCGATAAAATCAATGAATCTATCGGCCAGCTCAGGGTCAAACTGGCTGCCGGCATATTCTCTAATTTCATCCAATGCCTCTTTACTGCTAACTGGCTTCTTATATGAATACTCTGAGGTCATAATGTCGTAGGTCTCAACTAACTTAATCACCCTGGACCCCAGTGGAATTTTCTCGCCGGCTAAATTCTTTGGATAACCTGTGCCATCCCAGTTTTCATGATGATAAAGGACATAGCTAGCTATTGAAACTGTGTCTTTAAAATAATTTAGTATCCTGTAACCTATTACAGGATGAAGTTTCATCTCTTTAAATTCTTCATAAGTCAGCCTACCTTCTTTATTTAAAATTTCCGGGTCAATGCCAACTTTACCAATATCATGATAAAAGGCGACTTCGCCGATTTTTTGAATCAGAGAATCTTCTAGATTTAGATAGCTGGCAAATTTCAGGGCCAGGTCTTTAACCCTGATGGCATGTCTTTTCTCTGCTGGAGATTTATTATAGAGATTTTTAATAACGCTTTCTATTTGGCCAATATTCTCTTCTTCCTTATTAACTGCTTTAGTTGAATACATTGATTTCTCGGCCCGGTCGAGAATTTTATTGATATCCTGTTCCTTTTTCTCTTTGGTGCCTGCCCCCAGTGAAATCCTGGCTGTTAATGCTTTAAAGTTCTTATTGGAATAGCTGGTTTTGATTCTCTCAATAATACTCAGGGCTGCACTCTTTGGCGTTTCCGGCAGAAGAATTATAAATTCATCACCGCCCCAGCGGGCAATAATATCGTCCTTCCGGCAGACTTCTCTAAATGTTTCTGCTGCCTTTATAATCAATTTATCTCCAGCTGAATGGCCAAAGATATCATTGGTAAGTTTTAAGCCATTAAGATCGCCAATTATAATAGATATCGGCAGATTTCTCGGCACATCCAGCCTCTTTAGCTCTTCTTTAAAAAATCTGCGGTTATATAGGCCTGTTAAGTGATCGTGATAGCTTAGTTGCTCTATCTCTTCCTGATGCTTTTTCTGCTCTGTGGCATCTCTAAAAACAAAGACGACTCCCCTTGTTTTCCCATTATCATCTTTGATCGGGGCTGCCGAATCTTCCAGGTAATAGCGGCTTCCATCTCTGGAGATAAGAATCAGATTTTCCTGCAACTCCTGAATGCTTTCCGTTGCAAAGGCCTGCTCGATTGGGTCTTCCAGTTCTCGCTTTTTGCCAGAGCTTAAATCTTTACCTGAACCTTTCCCATTTTTATCTGCCAGCCGCCAGTTTAAGATCTCCCTGTAATTCTTTCCTTTAGCCTCTTTGTAATCCCAGCCTGTCAGTTCCTGGGCCACTTTGTTGATCATCTCGATCTCCTGTTTATTATTAATAACAATCACACCATCGCCAATAGAGAGGATCGTCTGGAGATATTTATTCCGTTCAACTGCCAGCCTGGATTTCTGCCTATAATCCTCGGTGATGTCTTTAATATAGGCACCGACGCCATAGCTGCCATCGATAAGTTCAACTGGAAACTTATTGGAATGATAAATTCTGCCGTCAACCTGGACTTCTTCGACAACTCTTTCCATTCTATCGAGAGCTGTCCTATCGGTTCTCTCCTTGAGGCTGGCAAACTCCTCATTGGAGATCTGGTAATCGTCTTTCCCGATTATTTCCTCCTTTTTCAGGCCATAAAAATCGGCGGTTTTCTGATTGACAAAGATATATTTTAAATCGTTATCTTTTAGATAAATCAGGCTATCATCGGCATCGATAAAGGTCTGCCGGAGTTTGTTAAAGTTGTCTATCTCATCTTTTCTGGCCTGAAGCTTTTTATAATTACGGTAGAGGAGGCTGCTGAAAATAAGCAGAGTTAAAATTATTACCCCCAGGGCTATATAAAAGTTGCGATTGATTGCCTGATTTCTAGCGGCCAGCTGAACCCTTTCAGTGACATCATTAAATATAGAAAAAAGTATCTCTCTATCCTGAAATGTCTGGGGATATGAATATACCTCTACATGCCTGATCTGGCCATCAGCCAGCCTGTGTTCAAAATGGAAATAATTGCGCTCCTCCCTGGCAGCTGCTGCCATCTCACTGGCAACTTCTTCTTCAGAGAGCTGGTTTATCTCATTTATATTCTGATTTAGGAGTTCTTCTCCTGGATACCTGTAAAAGTCATGGGCAGCCTGATTGCCATAGATGATCTCTCCTGTATTTTGATCAATCATCAGCATTATAGAACCATGGCCATCAAAAATCTCCATGGTTTCATGGGAATTTCTGCCTGGATAGTTCCAGGCAGCATAAATAAAAATAAAAATAAAAATAAAAATAAAATTATGACAATTTTTAATTTTATAATCCTTTTTGTATTCCCCATATATATTCCTCCAGAGAATTAATCGTATTATCCTTATTAAATTAATCCTATTAACCTTATTAGTATGTAATTCGATAAATATCGAAGAACTCCTTCTTTTCAAATCAACCCCCACCTGGGTTAGACCTTCCTGGACTTTTTTAGAAAGTTATCACTTGGCTTTCTAAAAAGTGTTGTGAAATCTAAAAGGTTAGATAATTGTATGATTGCTATTTATTAAACAGATAAAACCAGGGCCAACATTTCTGCCTGCCCTGGCTTTAAGTTGGCTGTTATTATTTTACGATATTAATCCAGAAAGAGCTCATTGATTTCATGTTGATCGAGCCAGTAGTCTGGAAGACGCCCAATTCCTTCTCTTATTACCAGGTCTGCATCTAAAAATAATGATACACCAAAGATTAAGCTAATTTTAGAATTAGGCAGTAAAGTTGAGCCAACATTACCGACTGTATAGCCACCTATGGTATTTGTACCGTAGATTTCAACATTCTCCATATTTCTAAAGTTATTTACAAAGCCTTCGCCAGCTGACATTACCATCTGGTCGATTAAAACTATGATTTCTGTATCATTTGATATTTTATCCTGAGAAACATATTGTGGTTCTGGCCAGCCTCTTGGTTCTATCTCAAAACCAGCAAGCATATCAATTATTTCTTCAGCTCTTTGCTGACCGTACATTTTAACCATATTATCTTTAAATACTTTTCTGGAGGATTTAGTACTAAGATGGAGAGTTATTAAATCTCTGGAAATTTCTTCACCGGTAAAGTTTTTCATCCAGCCTTCAACGTATTCTGATGAACCACCGGAATTGGCTCTGATATCAATTATTATTTTATCTTCATCCTGTAATTCTTTAGCATCTTCTGCAAATTTCTGCAACTGTTTTTCATCTTCATCTTCTCTGGGAGCAAGAGACCGTAATTCTATAACCTTTACTCCATTTCTTTCAGTGAGATTATATATATCATCAGCTGGTTCAAGGTAGCCGCCTCCATAGGCATCGTTAACTGATAGTGTTAGCTCAGCTGACTCATTTGTATTTTCAGCTTTATTGGTGAACTCCCACTCTCTGGTAAATTCTTTTTCCTGAATGTTTACTTCTTGTTGTATCTCCTCTAATTCCTGGGGAGAAAAGCCTCTTAAGACTCCAGGATAATAGACAGTTTCACCATCGCTAATTGTTGGCCATAACTGGAGGGTGTCGGTCTCAGGCTGATTTACTTTTATTTCATCTTCTACAATTAGTATCTCTTCATCTTTAGTCTGGAAATCTCCTTCAGAGTTCCTGGTAAACTTATACCGGTCAGATGTAAATAGGATACTGGTCTGACCAAGCTGTCTATCTTCTAAGAAAAAGTGGTTATCATTGATAAAACCTAGCTCCTGATAGATCATATTTATTAATTCTTCTCTGGTTATATCATCCTGGTTTTTAAAGGAAGTCTCCAGCTCTGAAATGATCTTACCTCTGGCTTCTAAAAAGTTTTCGTCACCGCCAAAGAGCTGATAACCAGCATAACTGTATTTTAATATTTCAAATAAGTATTCGATATCTTCTATTGCTTTATTATAGCTTATCTCTTCTGGCTTTTCAGTTGTTTCCAGGTCAATTGATTTGAGGGTTTTGAAATGGTCTGACTCATAGAACTCATTTAATTCTTCTTCAGTATAAACATAAACCATTTCCCTGAGCTGATCTTCATCAAAGCTATTTCCTGCGATAACAGGATTGCCTTCTGTGATTGGAATCAATGAGTTGACAACAAGAACTAATAATATAAGACAGAATATCATAAGTAACTTTTTAGTTAACTTAGACATAATATCTTAGTTATCCCCCTTGTTTTAGTTTTTGATATTAATCCCCTAGCTCGCCACGATACCAGTCTGCTGAGAGTCCTAATGCCAGGGCCAGTTCTGCCTGTTCCTGCCTGAGGTGATAATAGGCGGTAATGACATCGGCAGATGCCTGATAGTAATTTAGCTCCAGCATATTATATTCGTATTCGGTGATCATCTCGGTCTCTAAGAGATGGTCGCCATCGGAGAGCCGTCTGGATGCCAGGTTGAGATTGGATTTACTATTCCTGAGTTCCCGGTAGGCTGACTCCAGTTCCTGCCACTGGGCCTCAACTTCTAAGCCAATGCCGGATTCGGCTTCAGCCAGGGATTCCAGCTGACCCTTTCTCTCAGCTTCTATCTCTCTGAGCTGTTCTTCTTCCAGGCCTGAGTCATAGAAGTTATATTCCATGCCCAGGCTAATCTGCCAGGTGGATGAGGAATTGGAACCAGAGTTGGAATTTGAGTTGTTACTGGTGTTCATTGGTTCCAGGTTATTATTATTCTGACTGCTGGTCTGAACCTGGTCCATGTCACCTAAATCGATTGAATCCTGATTATCAGGTGCATCGAGATCTATTCCGTTCTGGTCCAGATCAATATCATTAAAGTCGTCCCAGCTTACATCTACTAACTCAAGCAGGTCTTCTAAGATCTGCTCAACTTCTTCGTCATCCAGGTCTTCAAGTTCAGGCAGGTCTGGCAGATTTGACTCGACTCTTGTCAGGGAGGTGATTAGCCGGCCGCTATCATCCAGGTTGACACTTGCCAGGATATCGATATCTGCTGGCCGATAGCTAAAGCTGGCTGTAAAATCAGGGCTCTGCTCGTCTTTTAACCTGGCTTCTTCTGCGTCGATTAAGTCGATGGCCTGTCTTAAGCGCTCAAGGTCTAGCCTTTCATCTCTGGCTATCTCTTTGCTGGCCTCAAGATCCCAGGGCCAGGGCGAGGCTTTTTCAGGGAGATCGATTTCTTCTGCAGCAGCCAGGGCCAGGGTATCAATCTGCTGGGAGTCCAGGCTGGCTTCGCCTAAGGTCTGCTCAAGGTTTTCTCTGGCCAGGCTGACCATCTCTTTAGCTGTCTCCAGGCCATCTCTGGCTTCTTCTATTTCTAGTTCAACTTCTTTTAGGTCTGTCTCTGTGGCCTCTTCGGCCTCATAGAGCACCTGGACCTGTTCCAGCTGTTTCTCGCTTATCTCAACTGCCCTTTCTGCCAGCATCTGGCCGGTTTTGGCCTCCTTTAGATCGTAATAGGCACCGGCAACTTCCACAATCAGCTCCTGTTCTTTTCTGCTTAGCTCCAGCTCAGAATCGCTGATATCAAGCTCCAGGGCCTCTCGCTGAAAGTCTGTCTCTGGATCTGAGATAATATCCCGACTGGCTGCAACTGTAAAGTTGACAAAGCCCAGGTAGTCGTCGATATCCTCTTCTGCTATGTCATAGACTGTTTTTAGAACTTCTGGCGTGTTTACTAGCTCTAAATCGGTCAGGAGATCGCCACGCCAGTCCAGCCCTGCCTCAAGCTGGGCCTTTCTGGCCTCGGCTTCTTCAAGCTGATACTGGAGCTGGCTGTAGCCGTAATTGTTCTCCAGGGCCAGGTCGATTATCTCCTGGAGGCTGGCCTGATCTGGTAGCCGGGCTTCATTCTGATTATTGGACTGGCCAGCCTGACTATCGTTATCTCCAGGGCTGGCATCACTGTCGGTTTCAGCGGCTTCACCATCTGCGGCGACAGCAGCAGTTTGATTAAAACCACTGGAACTGGTTGCTGTGATTAAGCCAATTCCTGAGATTATCAGGAGCAGGCAGATAAATGTAATTAATAATTTATTTTTCATTGTTATGATTTCCTCCCTTTTTGAGCAATTTGAATTAACCGCTAATTTTCTTGCTTAGGTCGTCAAAGACGGTATATAAGACTGGCATGATTATTAATGTCGAGACTGTGGAGACCAGCAGGCCACCGATTACTGCTGTTGCGATCGGGGCCTGGATCTCTGCGCCTTCGCCAATCCCCAGTGATAGGGGAAACATGGCCAGAACTGTTGTTAATGTGGTCATAAGAATTGGTCTCAGCCTGATCTGACAGGCCTCAGAGATGGCGTCCAATCTGGATTCGCTATCTTTCATTCTGATATTGATATAATCGAGGAGGACGATTGCGTTATTAACGACTATACCGACCATCATGATAACGCCAATATATGAGGCTACGTTTAGACTCCGGCCGGTTAATAGCAGGCCGACCACAACGCCAACCAGGCCAAAGGGCACACTGAAAATTACGACCAGTGGCTGCCAGTAGGATTCGAACTGTCCGGCCAGGAGCATAAAGACTATTACGATTGCCAGCATCAGGGCCAGAAAGAGGTCGTCAAAGGCGTCCTGCATCCATTCTGTTTCGCCACCGAATTCGTAATCGATACCGGCAGGGAGATCGAGACCGGCGATCTCGGCTTCAACCATTTCAACAGCTGTACCCATATCGACATCTACATGGTCGCCATAAATGCTGACTGCCCGGGTCTGGTCTATCCTGTTGATCTCGACTGGACCTTCACCTCTGGTGATTGAGGCGACGTTATCCAGGGGGAAGACCTGGCCCTGAGCGCTAGCCAGGGGCATCCGTTCGATGTCAGAGAGGCTTTCTCTGACTCCCTGGCCATATCTGAGCCTGACATCTACCTGTTCTTCATCGCCGGCATCATAGCGGGTGACAACTTCGCCATCGATGGCAGTATTGACTCCCTGGGCGATTTCGCCGGCAGTCAGGCCATAATTGCCGGCCTGTTTTCTATCTACCTGGACCTGGAGTTCCGGAGTAGGATCATCGACACCAAAGCTGACATCGGTTAGGATCTCCATCTCGCTTAAGGCTGCTGTTACTTCCTGGCCAGATTCTGTCAGCTGGTCTAAGTCTGAGCCCAGGAGATTGACCTCAATTGAGGCGCCGCCGGTGGCTTCATCTCCACCGGTAACCAGGGAGAGGTTTGTGGCCTCCAGGGTGGCCTCTGGAACCAGTTCGGCCAGCCCCCTGACCTCGGCGGCAACTTCCATGGTGCTCCGGTCTCTATCGGCCAGATCAACCAGGGCCAGGGTCATGCTGGCATCTGATGAGCGGCCATCGACTCCAATCTCTGATTGAATATGCTCAATCTCTGGCCAGTCCATAAGTTCGGCCTCCAGTCTCTCTACCTCTCTTTCTGTCTCTCTGAGCGGTGTGCCTGGCTCCATTTCCAGCTCTACTGAGACCAGGCCTTCATCGAGTTCCGGCAGAAATTCCTGGCCCATCCAGCCGGCTATAAATATTGTTCCGGCGAAAAGGGCTCCGATTACAATCAGGGTTATAACTCTGGATTTAATAAGTCCTCTGATGATGCTGTCATATTTTGTTTTTACTTTTTCTAATAATCTATTAACCCTGCTTTTCTGCTGCCGCTCCTGGAGTTTTTCCAGGTCGATCTTATCCATCAGTTTTAATGAAAGCATTGGGATAAGGGTCAGGGCGACAAATAGTGATACTACCAGGGAAAAGGCGACACTGAATGAGAGGTCTCTAAAGATCTCCCCGGCTATGCCCTCGATAAAGACGACTGGCAGAAAGACTGCTGTTGTTGTCAGGGTTGAGAAGGCGATTGGCCCGCCAACCTCTGAGGCCCCGTCTACTGAGGCATCCAGGGTTGCTTTGCCCCCTTCCCGCATTCTAAAGATATTCTCGGTTACAACGACTGAGTTATCAACTAACATACCTGTTCCCAGGGCCAGTCCACCTAATGTCATCATATTAAGGTTGAGGCCGGCCCAGTAGATTAGAAAGAAGGTTGCAGTGATGGCAACCGGGATTGTTACTCCAACGATGACAGTTGAATAGAAACTGCCTAAAAATATGAATAAGATTATGATTGCTAGAATTCCACCTATAACTGCGTTGGAGATAACTGTCTCAATTGCGACATTTACGTATTCAGCCTGGTCCTGGATGGTTGTAAAGTTGATTTCCTGGTCAAGTTCTGGCAGTAAGCTTTCAAGTTCTGCCTGGACGCCTTCGACTGTATCGACTGTATTGGCATCGGCTTCCTGCTGGATTGAAAGGCCCAGGCTTTCTTCGCCGTCCTGGCGAACTATTATATCCTGGTCGGTATAGCCGTCATAGATCTCTGCTATATCGCCAAGGTAATACATGCCTGCATCGCCGGCCACCGGGACATCGCCTATTTCTTCTATTGTATCGAACATCCCCAGAGTTCTGACCAGCAGTGTTTCCTGCTGATCCAGGGTTACATCGCCTCCAGGTAGATCCTGGTTGGAGGCATAGATACCCTCCATGACCTGGGTTACGCCGATATTGTTCCGCTGGATCCGGCCTGGATCCATCTCTATCTGGATTTCTCTCTCCTGGGAACCGGTGATATCTATCTGGGCGACGCCTGAGAGCCGCTCCAGTTCAGGAACGATCTCATCTTCAACTGTCTGGCGGATTTCTGTTAATTCGCCCTCACCGCTGACACCGTAATCCAGAACTGGCATCTCTGTGGGGTCGAACTGGATAGAATAGGGATCTTCGGCTTCATCCGGGAGCATCGGGCCGACAAAGTCAACCTGCTCTCTGACATCCTGGATGGCGTAATCCAGGTCGGTGCCCCATTCGAATTCTATGATGACCTGGGACTCGCCTTCCTGGGAGATAGATGAGATTGATGATACGTTGGTTACTGCCTGGAGGCTCTCCTCCAGGGGCCTGGTTACCAGGTTTTCTATCTCTGAGGGTCCGGCTCCTGGGTATTCAGTCAGGACTACAACTACTGGCAGGTCAAGATCTGGCATTAGTTCCAGGGGCAGGTTGGTCAGGCCTATTCCGCCCATCAGGATTAAAAGCAGGATGATCATTGTTACTGCAACCGGTCGTTCTACTGCAAATTTAGGTAATCTCACCAGTCGATCACCTCCAGGAGTTCTGCCTCCTGGCCAGAATAGAAATCTTCGTCATACTCTGCAGCAACTAATTCGCTTGATTGGAGATCACCTTCTATGAGATAGCTGTCTGCTTCTCCGTTAAAATCATTATTTTCTCCAGCTGCTATTTCGTCTAAAATCTCAATTTCAATTTCTCTTAGCATCTGGTCTCTGATTACATAGATATAATCCTGGCCAGCCTCTGAGAAAACTGCAGATTGTGGAACTCTAAAGGCGTCTGATTCCTGGCCAATCTGGACTCTGGCCTGGCCGTATTCGCCTGCCTTAAGGCTTAAATCCGGGTTGGCGATTGCTATCTCGAATTCAAAGAGACCGCTATCTTCATCGGCTGCCGGTGAGATTGAGCTGATTTCTCCCTGATAGGTCTGATCTGGCTGTGAGTCAAATTCCAGTTCTGCCTGCTGGCCGACTTCTATATCTGTTAATCTCCTGGCCGGGGCTTCGACTTCAAAGATTATTTCATCGAGATCCAGGATGGCCATGGCCAGGCTTTCACCTCCGGTTAGTTCTCCTTCAGATAGCTCAATCTGAGCTATTACTCCTGATTTAGGGGCTGTTACCTGGAGGTCATCCTGAGAGACTCGGGCTATCTCCAGGCCATATTCGGCCTCTTCAATACCTTTTCTGGCGATATCCAGCTCTTCAGGCCTGGCACCGGTCTCGGCCATCTCCAGCTCCTGGCTGGCGGCCTCCAGGGAGGCTTCGGCTTCAATCAGGGCCATCTCGGCCTCATCTAAATCTGATTTAGGCACAACTCCTTCATCATAGAGATATTCGATTCTTTCATAGGTATCCCGGGCCAGCTCATAACTCTTTTCGGCAGACTGCTTCTGGGCTTTAGCCATCTCTAGCTCTTCCTCCCGGGCACCGGTCTCTGCCATATCCAGTTCCAGTCTAGCCTGTTCCAGGGCAGCCTCGGCCTCTTTAATGCCTAGATCAAGTTCTTCTGATTCAAGTTCTAAGAGAAGCTGGCCTTCTTGAACCTGGTCGCCTTCAGAGACGTGGATATTTTTGACTTCACCACCGATGCCAGGCACAACTGGCACTGTCTCGCCTGGAACAGTAAAGCCGTCAAACTCCTGATATTCGGCTGTCTGCTCTGCTCGCAGCTGAACTGCCTGGATTGCGTCGTAATTACTGGCGTTATTATTATCAGCCTGATCTAAATCATTGTTATCGTTAGGGCTATAATTATCCGCAGCATCAGGATTACTATCATTATCAACGGTATCTCGATCATTATCACCATTATTATCTGATGCCTGGATATCAGTCTGACGCTTAATCTCTATTTCTTCTTCTCCATTTTCCATTGAACTCCGGATAAGAGGAACTGTTAAAAGGGTTGTTATTAAGATAAGAAATAATATTTTAGATATAAATCCAGATTTCCTTTTAAGTTTAGTTAGGAATTTCATCATCTTTAACACTTCCTTCTTTTAATCTTGAAACTATATGGATTGTTCAAGGCTAAATTTGAGCATTATCTAATATTATATTAGTTATTTATTTTTGTATTTGCTAAAAATTCTTAGCAACATCTCCACCCAGGCCTGTCTGGCCTGTTCAATATTTAGCCCACAGGGGCCCTTAAGATAATCCCAGTTCTTTGGTGATAACGAAGATTCCAGGGCATAGATAAAGTTGGATTCTATATCAGTATCATCTAGAAAGATTTCAAAGTATTTTTTTAAGCCATCTCTGAGTGTCTGGCTCTTTAAAGTTTCGATTCGCTCCCTGACTTCAAGTGGCATTCCTCTTTCTGAGAGAAGATTTCTGATTGATGCGGTGAATTCATAGATATCGCTTAAATGGTTAACGTATCTGGTTATTACTTCCTCTATATTATCGGTTTTTATTGGAACTTCTGGCTCTGGAAACTTTTCTCTGATTTGATCTAGCTTGTAATGGTAGGCTTCTTCGATTAATTCATCTAAGTCATTAAAATAACGAAATATTGATCTCCTTGAAACGCCAGCTTCACTTGCTATTTCTCCTGTATCAGGCAGAGTTCTTTTTTCAGCAATTAAATTTAAAAAGGTTGACAGGACTTTTCTTTTATTCTGCTCCCGTCTTGATTTGCGGCCATCTGTGATTGTCTCTTTCTTAGGATCAACTGCTTTGCTCTCCATTTGATTACTCCCCTGTTCTTCATCAGAATTAATAGTCATATTTATTTCTCCTCCATATTATAAATATGTCACCTGTAATGACAATTTGATTTGTCACTACTAGTGACATAATGTTATCAAAGATTAGGCTGTCAGTCAAATAAGCCCCCAGCCCTGGTTAGACCTTCCTGGACCTTTCCGGTAAATATCACATAAATACAAAAAACCCTGACAGAAAACTGCCAGGGGTAATATTCATAAAGTCGTACTATACAAAATTATATAATTGTAATTGAAAGTGATTATATAAGTTTCTCAATCTGCTTGAGATAATTTCTGCTCTCACCATGCTCCTCATCAGGCTCAAGCCATTCTGGCCACCAGTGATTGGCAAGCAGATACATCTCACTTCCAGGAATATCATCAGTAAATAAGGCCATTAGCTCTCCATTTATAAAAAAGGCTACATAATCAGGTTGATAATCTATTCTGTATTCATTAAAATCAGCAGTTGGGTCAAAATCAAGCTTCCGCTGGACATAGTTAGTCCTAACTCCATCTTTCCAGATCACAAAATCAACCCGCCTGGAACCATCATTATATATCTCAATATCAATTTCATCATTTTTTTCAGCTACACCCTGATACATAAAGAAAGCTGTATAGGAACCGGCTGCATAATCTGTCTTTAGATTGGCAATATAACTGCCATAGCCTATTCTATCAACAGTTCTTTTCTGGCCACCATCAAAGTTATTCTCCGGGGAGACTAAGACCATACTATCGTCAGCTTCAACTACATTATCGGAAATTACTTCTCCTAGCCCTAATTCATGATTTGAAGCAATAAATTCACTCCAGCAGATAGCTTCTCTCTGGCCATTATTATAATTATCCCTGACTATTTCAGCCAGTTCATCTTCACTGAGATACTCATCGGTCAGATTATCCTGCCTTAAAATATCTGAGCTACTTGCTGAGCCACAACCTGTAAAAACTAAAATTATAACTAAAATATAAATAATAAATAAAAACTTCCTCATGTTATCCCTCCGGTAGCCGAACTACCCGTTTAGACGGGCATCTAGCTTTGCGACTCTGCCTCTCAGCAGGATTGCCTTTTTCAAGGATTTATTACTATTAATCTCATTTATCTTCTATAAGCATACCTTAGTATTAATATATATTAATCAATCAGCATTGTCAACTAAAAATCAACAGAAAACCCCTTTCTGATTTTAGCGAAAGGGGTTTAGCTATAATATATTAATAGTTAATCATTGAGAAAACTATATTATTGAAAGTCAAACTTTATAATATTTATCACTAGCTATTCAGCATCAGGCCGATTTACAGCAACAAAATCTCTCTCTGCAATATAATCGACTAATTCAGTAAAGTCCTCTTCTGACCAGTTATGATTCCTGCCTACTCCAGTCAATGAAAGCATTATCCATTGATCTTCTTCCATTAGATTTATTATAGCTTTGACACCATTTAAAGCAAGGTTATTAATATCTAAAGCCATAACTCTGTGCTGGTCACCGGCATTCATTGGAATCTCATTTACAGCTTTCCAATAACTGACTACAGTGGCTGGATAAACTTCAGCAATTAAATCTAAAGTATGATTTGTATAATTATCATGGGTTAGATAAGATCCATAAACTTCTGGAACTATTTCAGATAAAATCTGTTTTGACTCTTGGAGTTGTTCTAAAACCTCTTCATCACTAAGGAGGGCTAGATCCTGATAAACAAGGCCATGGGATCCAACACCCCAGCCAGCTTCATATAAATCAAGTAAATCTTCTTCTGTTAATTTACCAGGGCTTCCAATACTATTAGTTGCAACATAGACATCACCTCTATAATCATATCTACTCAAAATCGGATGAGCAGTTTCAATTACGGAAATATCGCCATCAGTAAATGCAAAGGTTACCATCTGCTCGGGCATGTCAGCACCACTTCCACCCATAGCTAAAACTAGACCTACAATTAAAATCACTACAGCAAATCTTCCCATTAGATATAAACTGGATAAACCTGATGGTATATACATATAAACGACCTCCTTCTAATTCAATGACCTTTATGCCAGACGACAAGTTTATTGTTCCGATATAACTCTATATAACCTGATTCGATAAAGATTACATTATCGATTATTAGCGATAGCCAGTAAAAGGGAATTCCAGCCAGGGCCGGTCTGATTCTCTTGTATTTTATAGCTCCCTTTAAAACCATAAATACTGTAAAGGAAAAATCAAATAATAGAAAATAAAAGATTGCTTGATATAAATAAATTCCGGTACTGCCCTGAATGGTCATTGTTATAAAACCTACGACTAAAAATATCCAGAGAAAATTGGACAAAAGATGGACAGTTGTTAAGGCTAATAGTTTTTTGTTTTTAGACAAGAGATCGCCTTTATACATTTTCAAACATTGAAAGAAGCCTCTGTACCAGCGCCTGATCTGATTTCTATAAGTCAACCAGTTGTCAGGATCTTTAGGATAACTGACTGCATCTTTAATAAATTTTACTCTATAGCCCTCTAGCTGGGCCTGGAAAGTTAAGGCTAAATCCTCAGCTATTGAATCTTCCGGGATATCAATTGATTTTAGTAACTCAGTCTTATAGATAGAAAAACAGCCGGAAACTACAAAGAGTGTGCCCCAGAAATTCTGAGTATTCTTAAAGAAGCCGATACCAAAGAGGTACTGGACAAGTCTAACTGATTCCCAGATACTACCTATATCCTGGGGAATGACAAAGCCGCAGGCTGAAAAGGTATTGTCATCATAGGTTGCCGGCACTATCTTTTCAATGGCGTCTTCTTTTAAAACAGTATCTGCATCCAGCATTACTAAAAGCTCAGTCTCTACAAATTTTAAGCCATATTTCTGTGCCTTTGCTTTCATTCCAGTCTGTACAGGGGTTCTCAGAACTCTTACACCGGAGAAACTTCCGGCGATCTCTCCAGTTCTATCAGATGAAGAATCATCAACGACTATTATCTCTTTAACAGGATAGGTCTGATCAAGAACACTTTTAACAGTAGCTCCAATCCAGTCCTCTTCATTATAAGCCGGTATCAAGACAGTAACTTCTGGCCTGTAATCAGTAGGCACCTGATTTTCAATTCTGATGCCTATTAATAGCAGAAAGATCTTGATAAATCTATATGAAGTCAATTTGTTTTTATATGAGACCAGTTTATCTTTATATGAATCCAATTTATCTTTCATTATTCGGCCTCCTATCATATTAATGCTGCCCTTTAATAATCATTATTATTAATGATGATTAAGTATATCATAATAATAGTTATTTCTGGTCATATCTCAGTCATATTTCAGTCATATTTCAGTCATATTTCAGTCACGTCATTTCCATATATTACTTCTAACCGACAAAAAACCCCCTTTTTTGGATCTTCCTGAGCTTTTTTAGGTTTAGATAATATTCTAGAAACTATAAATTTATGCTTAAAAAAGAAAAACGCCAGCAACTAAGCTGACGTCTAATAGATATTGCTATATTTAGCTCAATTAATATTCAAACTGGCTCTTTTCTGGCTGGTAACTACCTGGAATCCCGAGCATGGCAGCAATTATTCAGACAAGACCCGGTAGGATTTCACTTCTAGCTCTCCGCTGTAATCTCCTAGCTGCCTGAATGAGCCAGTTATTACGATTTCTTCATCAGTATAATCGCTGATGGAGCCATAATCTTCTAAGCTCCCTGAAGTATCAGCGCTATCATCTTCTTCAGATTCAGCATTGGGGGAATTCCCAGGCAGAAGCTCAACAACTAGCTGATCTCTGCTTAAAAGATATAACCTGCCTTCTGCTGCAACCAGTTTGCCCAGGATTGAAATCTCTTCCTGCCAGTCCTGACTGCAGGAATCATCGGGGCTGCCACTAGCTCCATCAGGTAAATCGGCTTCAGGACAATCATTAGGTCTGTCTGGGAAATAAGTGTTGTACTCTTCGACATTTATCTGGCCGAGAAATGGGCCGGCATCAAGATCCTTTATCCTGCCGGTTAAGAGCAGGGACAGGCCTTTTAAGTTTTGCAATCTGCCATAGCTGGCATTGGCCACGAGATAATCGCCGTCACTGGTGCTAAAGACCAGAAAGGGCATTTCACCGGTGCCAATGTCAGAAAGCTCACCCTGGATGGTCTGATAGGCCGGGCCGGTTAATGAACCTGGCTCTGGATCGGCCTTATCATTGTCTGCTATTGCGCAGTCCTCAGCTCGAGCTGTCAGGCTAAATGCAGTGCCTATCACCATAATCATCAACAATATCAAAAGTATTCTCTTCAAGTTCTATCCTCTCCTAGTCATTGAAAATAATAATCCCGGTATCTTCGTTCAGATTATCGACCTGCAAACTGACTTCTGCACCAGTGCCTTCTATCTTGAAATATTTAACAGCTGTCGATTTAACGCTAAAACTGCCTGAAAATGAACCATCGATTGTAGCCGCCAGGGCCGGCCGGGCATCAAGGTCAAAGCCTGAATAGCTAAATTTATCAAGATTTTCGCCATCTATATAATTACTGAGCATCCAGCCAAGCATCAGGCCGGGAAAATCAATATATTTATCAGAAATTACCTGGCTGGCAGGATTACTGCTGGTCTGGATATCTTCAATGATCCCTGAACCTAATTTTTCATATAGATAATAGCCTATTAAAGCGCTGGCGCCATAATCGCTTGAATTTTGATCCCAGTACATAGTTGAGGTCTGTTCAGGCTCCGAGAAATAAAAGCTGTTTATCCTGAGGTCACCATTATAATCCCGGTAACCGGTCAGGTATTCAGCCAGCATCGAAAAGCCCTCATTGATCCAGGTATCGGTTCCTTTTCTGCCGGCATTTCTTTTATTTACAAAGAAGACTAAATGCTGGAACTCATGGGCAACTGTCTGCAGGACGTTGTCCATCGTAAAGCCGGTTCTGCTTTCAGCCTCTTTGACTGCCTGATAATTTATGTAGAACATATCGGCTTCATTGGATATATATTTGTCATTTAACTCGTTATTACTAAAATAATCTTTCGAGTGGAAATAGCCCATAATCATTCCGTTCTGTGACGAACCGCCCATATCTTCAATAAAAATTATCGTCCTGCCATTGCCGTCCCAGTCGTATTCGGTCTTGGCATGGAAGCCAAAATGATCCATCACCGTTGGATAAATATTGTCATCATAGGCAGCCGCCATCTCTTCCAGGGTCTCCGTTTCCAGCTGATAACCATCTTCAAGGTAGATCAAAACTTCATCGCCAATGGCTTTTAAGGTTGCATCTATTTTTTCATTATCTTTATTGTAAAAAGCTCTGCTATCTCCGATTTCATAAGCGTCCTGGGCAGTCACATCAGCTCTAGTATCAGCTGCCGGCTGTAAATCCTGGTCCAGAAGTTGATCCTCCAGCTCTCTTAGCTCAGAATCCAATTCTGCCTGGGCTGAACTCTGACTGCCATCCTGACTGCTGGAACTAAGGGTTTCTGCTGTCGACTGACTCGACTGAGAGCCGTCAGAATATGTAACCTCCAGACTGCCATCATAGATAGCTGAGCTATCTGGATCTATGTTTAATGGGCTAATTGCAACTATTGCTGATTCGCCATCGGCCAGCTGGCCTAAATCAATCTGCTTGCTCTCAGCTGCAGCAAACTGCCTGGCTATTACGCTATCTTCATCATCAGCCCAGGTGAAATCAGACTCTGTATCGCCAGACCTGGAGCCGTCTTTGCTGTCATCATCGTCCTGGCTATCATCACCATCCTGGCTGTCGTCATCATCGTCCTGATCTGAATCGTTACTGTCATCACTATCGTCCTGACCTGTGTCACCGCTATCACTATCGCCTTCAACCATTACCACAGTAAATTCAGTCGAATCCTGGTCAACAGTTACTGTTCCAGTATCTTCGCTGCTAGCTGTATAGCCTGTAATTTCAACATCAAGTTCATAAGTAGCCTCAGCAACTTCTTCAAACTCCGCCAGGCCATCATTATCAGTACTTTTTTCCAGCTGACCCAGGGTCACTTCAGCACCCTGCAGAGCTTGATCCTGTTCATCGAGAACTAAAACCGTCACATCATATTTAAGCCTGCTATCTTCAGCTGCAGGCCCTGCTGAATCGCATGCCCCTAACGCCACTATCATAACCAGAGCCAGGGCCACCAGTCCAGCAAACTTAGTCCTATCGAACTTCATTCAAATAAATCCTCCTAAATTGTAATATTTTGTAGCCTGTTGTATGAAATGTATGTTTGGTGTATAAATATCATCTTTTTTATTATATCATAACTTGAAGAAATTAAACCCCTTTTAAAACTAATTGCTACTTATCTACCGTTAATTTTTTATTCTTAATCTCCCCCCTAAAGCGTTAACCCGGTTTAGATCTTCCTGGACCTTTCCAGAAATATTTTGTATAGTAATAAATTTTTCATTATAAAGCATAAAAATAGACCAGGCTGAGTTATCTAGCTTACAACCCAGCCTGATCTGATTAGTTTTCATATTTATATTTTTAACATTGAAAATAAGTTTAATTTCCATCATTTCCAGTAGTATCAACATTTATTTCTAACTCATCTTCATCAAAAGAACCAATATTATCATCTGTTTCATCAATATTTGCTATAATACTACCTTCTTCATTAACATCAGCCGCAAAAGTAATATCTATTAACACTTCACCTTTATCATCTGTTGTAATTTTCATGCCACCATTTATGAAATCACTGATATCTCCCTGGCTAATTTCTTTTATATCCTCATCAGCAAATCCTTCTAATTTTAAAGTCACAGGTGCTTCAACTTCATGGTCCATGGAAACTGTATATTGAGCAGTAAATACTTTATTTTCAGATTCAACATAATTATCTCCGGTTATAAACACATGTCCTGCTTTGTTTAATGGATTATAGTTAGAATTAATAAACGGCACCATATAATTAATTCCATATCTATCATAATAATTGATATCAAATACTTCTACGTCCTGCCAATAAATTTCTTTATGACTTAAATCAATTTTTTCATTTATATTCATATGATATTCTTCATAAAATCTGCCATCATTATAATAACTTTCAGATGTTTTCATATCATCAATATCTAATATATTATCATAAGAACCAATTATATTACCCTCACCATCAAATCGTGGCTGCATTGAGAAACCAATACTACCGTCAAGTATTATTGTTTCTGGATTATTAATAATATTTCCAGATACTGAATAAAAGTCCCAAGACATAGACTGTACTATACCTTCTTCATTAACTTCAACTTGAGGAACTGGAACAACTAAATTTTCAACTGCTGCAGTAGTAATATCTGGCAATTGGAAACTAATATCAAATAGAATATCATCAAACATTCTATATTCTCCTGGCTGTGGAATTGGTTCTCCTTCATATCTTGCTCTTTCCACATCACTTACACCTGGAAAATGAATTGAAGTATAACTATATTCATCTCCTTCATTCCATTCCTCAGGTATAACTATAGGCCCATTAATTTCACCATTAGGATAACTTAATTTCATGTCTGATGGATTATTGAAGTGACCATGCTCAATACCAAAACCCATTCTGTGAGCTTCAATTACTTTTTCAATATTCTCAGGATCAATTTCATTATTCTCATCAAGCCATGAATGATTTATAAAATAAGTATTATATATTCTTAATTTTTCGCCCTCCTGTGTCATTCTTTCAACAAAATCAGCATTCATTGCTACAGCACTAAAGAATGTATCAGCCACCGCCATTGAAGCCAGATCATTCTCAGAAATATCATATTCATTGCCAATCGGATCATTCTCTGGTTCTCCATCTTCATCTATTTCTCCTAAGTCTACCAGCCGGGTTTCATCATCCAGGGACTGAGATGGAATTGAATCAAGGCCTTCATCTAATTTTAAATGGCCGATGAAATTTCCATCCTCGTCAACAAAGGCCATTCCACCAGGTTCTCCTCTTTCCATTGCAATCTCAAAGGTTCCATCTTCTTCCACATCATGTATTTCATAATCACGAGAATATATTAATACAACCTGAGCAACAGCTTCAACATCCGATTGAGCTGCAACCTGGCCTTCTGCTCCAGATTGAGCAAAATTGCCTGTCAATAAATATTGATTACTGTCAAGATCGTTATCGCCTTCATCTTCATCATCGCCTTCATGACCGTCATTGTCTTCATCGTCTCCGGATTGTTGCCATTCAACTACAAATATTATATTATCTCTGCCAGTAACAGTAATAGTATCTCGAGCTAGTTGATATGATCCTTCAATTTCATCATTATCAACTATTAATTCAATATCAACACTGCCTTGTAAGTTGGTTAATTCAGCAGTCAAGCTATTATTGACTTCATCAAAATTATCTTCTTCAAAGGTAGTCCTTGAAGAATTATCAGCAACAACAGAAAAAACATCAATATGTTCTTCACTTTCAATTTCTTCAATATTTACAGTGACTGAATAATCATCTCCTATAATATTACTGGAACCATTTTCACAGCCAGTCAGCCCTATTGTCAGAAAAACAACCAAAATTAACCCGATATAAAATTTAATGTTTTTGTTTTTCATTATTTCCTCCCTTTATCGTCATTATTTTTGTTAGAACCCTGCTAATGTTAAATTAGCAGGGCTTTATATTGTTATCGAATAAATAATTTTACTCATCAGGGTAACTGGCCCTATAGAATACTGGAATTATTCGTGCTTCTTCGATTATCAATTCTTCATATTCTAATATCTTTTCATTAAAAACCACTGGATTATCTATATTCAGCCCGGCATCATAACGTAAATCTTTCATTTCATCTGTTAAATCAATATTATAATTTCTTAATGGAGATCTCATGAAATTTAATGCTATAGGATAAAATGACTTTTTATCATCAATTATCTCGGAATCTTCTACTGGAATTGGATTAATAGTCAGACCTGTTACATCTTCTAATTCACTTTTTATATTTTCTACAACTTGAGAATATATATCATCATCAAAATGATAAAAATCTAAAGTAATTTCTTCATCATAATTAGTATTATTCATATATTCATTTGCCTTACCAATATCAAATTCTAAATTTATCTTTTGGTCTTCATCATATCCGACAACTACTGGTGGACTTAGTCTATTAGCTAGTTTTACATCATATATCCACTCACCTGGAGAATTAATATTATCCACAAAAATTTGTTTAATTTCTCCTCTATTAATAGCATGGGCAATTGCTAATCGAATATTTTCATCGTTTACAAACTCTTCATCAGTATCAAATGATAATACAAAAGTTCCATTCATTTCTTCAACAGGGATATCATCAGGCTCTATTTCTATTTGTCCTAAATTTAATGAATCATCATCTATTAAAATATCTTTCTCAATAACATTTTCACTTGTATAATATACCTTTAAGTTATATTCACCTTCCTCTAAACCATCAAACTCAAATACGGATTTATCAAAATCTATAAACTGCCTTTCTATTTCTTCACCATCTTTTTCAAGGACTAATAAGGAATAAGTATCATGAAATTCTTCATCATTATCATTATAAACCACAGGGTTACCAGTTAAAGTTGCATTTTCAATATCACCATTTAATCCATTTATATCACAGCCAGTTATACTAAACATCAATAATATAGCAACCAGCACAAATAAATATTTAATCATTTTTCTTTTCATTACTATCTCCTCCTCTTTAAATTTTTTTATAATTTTTATTTTAAATTACTAATATTAAAATAAAAAATAACTTAAATTAATTTTCATAATAATAAGCAATTGGAATCACATAACCTCCATCAATTAAAAACTTTTCTACCGGAAGAAGTAATTCCATTACTTTGTCTATGTTATCCTGATTTAATTTTGCAAGATCAATAATTTCTTCTAAAGTTCTACCATCTATTTTCTTATCATTTAAATCTATTTGATTTACATATGTTTCTATAAAAATTGGAGTATAACCTGTAATGCCTATAATAGATACTGAATTGAGTTCTATAAAATTTTCCCAATCTACAATTCTAGTATTAAAATTAATATCTAATTGTTCTAAATCATTGAACTGGCTCTCAATCTCTTCAGCAACTACATCTCTATGATTACTTTCTTCATTGGCAAAAATATCTATATTAACTTCATTAACAAATTCTGATTCCTCTCGATATTCTTTAGCTTGTTCTAAATTGTAATCTATAGTCAAATCAATATCTTCAAATCCAAACCTTGTAGGAGTTAATAATCTTTTTGAAATTTCAATTTCAAAATCATCTCCCATATGTTCATCCATTTTTTCTATAATTGCTTCTTTATTTATAGCTGAAGCTATTATTAATCTTATATTTTCATCAGCAATTTCATCTTCATCAATATCCATAATTAACGTAGTTTCGAGTGCTCTTTTCTTATCTAATTGTTCTAAAACAATTGGATCTGAAAGGCTCAAGTCTTCTCCTTCGTTTAATTGAACTTTGACTTCTTCATTTTCTAAATTAAAGTTATATACATATACTGTATACTCTCCACTTTCTAACCCATCAAAATGAAATGATGTATTATCTTCATCATATTCAATATATTGTCTATCAACTTCAGAATTATTTTTTTCAAGAACTACTAACCCATTAGTTGTCATTAAATCTCCTTCATTCATTCTCTGTCTTATATCCCCAGTAAGCGTAGAATTTTCAAGTGTAATATCTCCATTATCACAGCCAGTTAATCCAACCATTACTATTAAAACCATAATCAAAAATACAGTAGGACTTTTCAAATTAATTTTCATTCTTTTAATAACCCCCTTTTATTTTATATTCATAATCCCCAATTAATTATACAATTAACGGCTAACCAAAAAGTTCCTGCAAATATTTAGAATTTTTCTAATAATAATCTGATATTTAATTTTTATACTCACTTATTATCAATTAATTAATAATAAAATTCACCTCCTTCACTAATATTAGTGTTAATATAATAAGTTTTGTGACATCAAAATAATAAAATTATCTCTTTTACTAATTAAAAATCATCCCAAAGAAATTGATTACTGAGCCATCGAACTCAAAAAACCAGAGCACCTCGCTCTGGCTCTTACTTTCCTTTTAAATAAATATCCCTGCATAAATCTCCACTAGCATCCAGCCATAAAACAAGATATAATATTACTAAACTCGCAAAAAAAGGACAATCTGATTTAATCCTTAACTATTTATATAGGAAGCTTCACAAATCTAAGATTTGCCTGAGGGGGCAAAAAAAATGTTTAAAAAGACTGTTTTCACAGGAATGTCCTTAGTTCTTATTCTTGCAATAGCAATCACCTTTAGTTCTCCGGCAACCATGGCAATCTCTGAGCTAGAAGCACTGCTGGCAGAAGATCTTGAAATTCCAACCCGGGTTGAAGATCTAATTGCTAAATTCAGTCTTCTGGATTATCAGGTAAAAACAATTCAGGGCGGCACAACATCCTATGATGCCAATAATTCCTATCAATATTTAGGCCAGGAGAATATTCAGGGCGAGACCACTGATAAACTAAGCCTGGAAATTCAACCTCTCAATCAGCAATCCAATTCTATTATATTATGGATGGCAGATGGCGAGTTCAAACAGGCTGAATACCAGGGACAAATAATACCTGGTGAGATCTTTAATATGATGGCTGAGAATATACTTGGCGCATTATTTGCTCCATTCCACAGCATTTCAGAATATAATCTCGAAGAATTAGCTGATGTCGGTGAAGTTTCAAGCAGCCAGAAAATGATTGGAGATAAAGAAGTTGAAGTAATAACAGTCACAGTAGACGATGTTCCAGAAGAAGAAATTGAAAGCGGCAAAGTCCACCTGGCCAATCTTGATAATTTCCTTATGGTCGTTGGTTTTGATTATATCTCTGGTGTCGAAGATATTCAGCAGATATTTGAAGTTACAGCCTTTGAGCTCCGCTAAACTAATATCTAAAATAAAACAGAGAAAAAATAACCCTGCCCGGGCTGAATTTATCAGCCTGAGCAGGGTTTTCTCTGTTATCCTTATAACTCCAATAAACTCTTATAACTCTCAGCAACTTCTTTCCCGGCCTTATTTGTATAAATCTGGTTCCTGGGAATATCAACCACAATCAGCCGGAGATCGCACCAGCCTCTGAGGCCAAGTCTGAAGGTCTTAGAGTATTTCAGCTCCTTGATTGCCTGAATATCTTCTGGCCTCAACTGACTTTCAACGATATTAACAAAGGTGAAATAGGACTGATGGTGATTGGGATGAGCATCTACTAGTTCTGCCACAACTTCATCAATAAACTGGCGATTGTAAAAATCAGCAGCATATTCTTCAGTAATCCGCACCAGAACATGTTCATAATCAGTAAACTCCCAGATCTTAACAGAGCGGGTGGCGACATATCTTTCATTATCAAGCCGGCAGAAGCCGTATAAATCAAAGCTTCTGCCTATTTCATTCACCACCTCAACTATATACTTAATGATATCTATACAAAGTGATTCTACAAAAGTGTTAGAAATTGAAATTTTACATAACGAAATCTTAGCTAAATTATTATATACAAATGAGGGCACTATGCAATTTAAATCCATTCCAGAAACTGCCTGGTATCGCATAATCATTTTAAACCAATATTAAAACACCTCCGTGATTGTATTGCCATTATGTCTTCAAAATTATTTGTAATATCAATTCATCATACTATTATTATTATAATATGTATATTATGATAAAAATATACTATAAAAAGTCTCGGCAAATTAAATTAAAATCTGTAAAGAATTAAGACTATATTTACAAGAGAAAAACTTTTGACAATAAGATAAAATACAGGAGGAATTACAATGAAAAAGAGAATTATATTACTAGCAAGTTTTTTAGCAGTGGTCATGCTCTTTGCAGGAACAATTGAAGCCCAGGCAACCAGAGTTGCAGTCATTGGATTTGAAGCAGCAGATTCATCCTGGTTTGAAAGTAGTACTCGTCAGCGGGAAATACTAGAATTTATTAGAGAAGAATTTACTGATAGATTGGCCGATGTCGAAGATTACACTGTTCTCAGTAGCACGAGAACTCAAGATTTACTTTACGAGCTCAATGCAAGACCTGGCCGCAGGCCATCCCATTCTATCATGAATCAGCTTCGAGGCAGAACAAATTCCGATCTCTTCGCCTATGGCAGCATCGATAGGATTGAAATCAATGAACAAGATGAATTCAAAATTGGTCCAGTCCGGTTCAGCGAAGCTGAATTAACTGTTGAACTAAGTCTTGAAATGATTGATGCCAGAAATCCAAATTCCAGTGATACTTTTATCGGTATTGGTCAGGTTTCTCATACCGGCCTTAATATTGTCGATTCTGAGGGAGATAGAATTCGCCTTCAGGCTTTTGACGATGATGCCCTGGAAAGAACGATCTCTCAGGCCATTGATAATCTAATAGCTGATATTACCGGTGAAACTGTAGATGAAGAAGAACCAGCCGAGCGTACAGTCGAAGCCCAGGTCATCTCTATTGTTGGCGACAGATTAGTAATTAATAAAGGTCACAGCGACGGCCTCGAAATCGACCAGATAGCTAATATTGTTAGATACACTGATGGTGGAGATTCATCACTTACAATCGGAACAGCTTTTGTTGATGAAGTAGACAGTAACTCAGCCAGTATAGTTCTTGAATCTATAAATAGACGCCCTCAGGTTGGCGATTATGTTTATATTACAGTTGGTGAACAAGTAAGGACTCCTGAATCAGATAGAGATCCAATTAGAGTCGTTGATACCCGTAACTTTAGAATCGAAATATTAGATGCCGATTTATCTGGAAATCGAGTTACTATTTCAGGTGAGGCAACTGCTAAAAGCAATAATGTTGATTTAAGAGTTTTATTATCCAGCACTGAGTTTTTTGACCATGAAAGCAACCGCACTCAAATGACAGGTAAGAGAGTATCTATTGGTGGCTGGTCACAATCTTCAAGTGGCACTCCATCAATTACTGAAACTTTCCGGAGAAATGAAACTAGAGAAATTAGCTGGAGCTTTACCAATGTACCTGCCAATGCTGATAGATTAGCTAGAGTAACGCTATGGTTAGAAACTGAATATGAAGGCAATATTTCACTAGATTTTAGAGATCTAGAATTATAATCTCTCCAATTTTATTGAGAGAGTGATAAATTAAAGGTAAAATCAGGAGGGATAACTATGAAAAAGAATCTAAAATATATTTCAATTTTCGTTTTAATGTTTAGTTTTATGTTTTTTCTAAGTAGTTGTGATTCTGGTAGCAGTAGTAGCTCAGATACTATAGCTACAACTGTTTATAATTTAAATGCCCAAACTGCTGGGATTGGAACAATAACAGATATTGATTCTGGTGAAGTCTTAACAGGTAATCAGGATTCCATGTATAGTGATAGATTTTTAAGAGATGATAGAATAAGACTAAGAGCAGAAGGTGCAGGAAATAGTGAATTTCTATTCTGGGCAGATAATAATGTAGGTAATATTTATAATCCAAGACAGGACATTACAATGAACTCAAATAAAAGTGTGATGGCCGTCTTTGGTGGGGAAGAAGTATTTTTAGCAGGATATATCCATGAAAATATCCAGAATAAAAATGTTATTGGCTTCTGGAAAACCTTAAATGATTTCCCTCATTTAGAAATCTATGTTAGAGATACTAGATATGCAACTGAAAGATATAGATACTTCCTGGATGCAGAAAATAGGCAGGAAGACCATAGGGACAATGCTATAGTAAAAAGTGATCAAGGTGCTGATTCTGAATTCATTGCCGCTATTTATAGAATAGAAGAACCTGAGGATGATCTAGATTATACTAAAATATTATTTGTATATGCAGATGTTTTAACTTTTCGCGCAGTAGTTTTAGATTCTCAAATTACTGAAAATGAAAATCTATTTGCTGAAGCTTATGAAAAGAAAGACTCTACAGATGAATTTATCACTTTTGTTAGACAAGTAATTCATGAAAACAGAAATAAGGATATAATTCTAGGTTCAACAGAATGGCCATATTATGACATTAATAACTAAAACCCCAACCCCCTTCCCCTCACAGGCAGGGGGTATTTTTTTGGCTAAAATTAAACAGAAACATCTAGATCATTGATTTCAGCCTCCATCATATCAATAATAGTATAGGCCAATTCAGGGTCAAACTAATCGCCAGCCTTATCTCTTCTCCCTTTATCCCCTGAGGATAACCAGTTCCATCCCAGCGCTCATGATAACAGAGTATTGAATCAGCTACTCCTGCATATTTTTCAGTCGATAAAGCAATCCGGTAACCTCTCTCAGGATGTTTCATGGACTTCATTCAGACCATTATAACAAATAAAAAAAACAGGGCTAAATTTAATCAAGCCCTGACCGGAATCAAAATACATAAACCAAAACTATTCAGCTGTCAAAATATATATCGAACCGGTTATATACCTATAATTATAGCCAAAACCGACTTTCTCCAGCATAGCCCCTAGCAGTTCAGGCTTATAGAAATTAGCTGGCTCACCGGCTAAACCTTCAGCAGTTGCAATAAACTTTGTAAAAAATGTCGATGGATCAAATTCCATAATATGAAGCTGGCCACCAGGCTTTAGCACCCGCTTAATTTCAACAAAGGTCTCCTCAATATTATTAAAATGATGGAGAGCATCGGCAATAGTCACATGATCAAAACTATTATCAGCAAGGGGCAGCGCATCGCCAGTAGCCTCAACCAGCTCAGCCTCTAATCCCGGCTCACTGCTATCCCTGGCATCATTATCTAATTTTACGAGCCTGTCTCTGGCCCTGGAAAGCATGGCCTCTGAAGGATCAGCGATAATCACCTCAAGCCCCATATCCCCTGGCAGCTCCTCTAAAATCTGGCCAGTTCCACCGCCAAGATCCAGCAAACTCTGCCCTGGCTGCAAATTAATATGCTCAACCAACTCTGCCAGCGTCTTATTGTGACCGGTTATCTTCATCGCTGTATCATAAACCGGCGCCACTATCTTAAAGAAATCCATCCCAATCATCAACCTCCTTTTAACCAACTAACTCGTAATAATATATTTCTATCAACTGTTTTAATTATATACCCTCCCAGGGCTGCCATTCAGTTAAATACAAACTACCATTTTGTCTTCTATCATATTTATTTCTGCAGATTAATGATATAATAGTATTAGATGTAATGAAATTAAGATATTACTAAATCTTAAATAGTCATATAAAACGAGGAGGAGTTACAATGAAAAAAAGAATTATCTTTATAGCAGGTGCAGGGCTTTTGGCACTGGTCATGATCTTTGCAGGAGCCATTGAAGCTCAGGCAACCAGAGTCGCAGTTCTTGGCTTTGAAGCTGCAGATTCTGACTGGTTTGAAAGCAGCAGCCACGAGGAAGAAATGCTGGAGAATATTACAGATGAATTCAACGATAAACTCTCTGATATTGCAGATTACACTGTGCTTAGTAGAAGCAGAATTCAGGATTTATATGATGAATTAAATGCAAGACCTGGCCGCAGACCAACCCATTCTATAATCAATCAAATGCGTGGCAGAACAAATGCCGATTATTTTGCCTATGGCAGCATTGATCGAATCAATGTTGAGGAAAAAGATGATTTCAATATTGGCCCGGTCCGGTTTAGCGAAGTTGAATTAACAGTTGAGCTTAGCGTAGAAATGATCGATGCCAGGAATCCCCGTTCAAGTGACACCTATACCGGTACTGGTCGCATAACCCACACTGGTATTAATATTGTTGATTCCCGTGGAGATAGAATCCGCCTTCAGGCCTTTGACGATGATGCCCTGGATAGAACAATTAGCCGGGCCATTGATAGCCTGATAGCTAATATTACCGGCGAAGATACAGATCAAGATGAAGAAATCGTTGAACGGACTGTTGAGGCCGAAGTCGTCTCAATCGTCGGCGACAGACTTGTAATCAACAAAGGCTCCCGGGACGGCCTGGAAGTTGGCCAGACAGGAGATATTATTAGATATACCACCACTTCTGCAGGTTCTCGAAGAATTCAGGTCGTTGGAACTTCAGAAATAACTGACCTTGATAGAAACAGTGGTTTTGCTGATGTTATTTCTAGAAATATCACTCCTGAAGTTGGCGATATTATTGAATTTGAAGTTGAAGAAAGAACTGAAAGGGATAGGACAGTTGATCCTATTGAGGTTGTTGAAACAAGAGATTTAAGAATAGAAATTCACGAAGCCGTTAAAGCAGACGATCGTGTAACTATCTATGGTGAAGCATCTACAAGAAGAGGTGATGCTGAATTGACATTAGTTCTTGGAAATAGAGATTTTTATGATCACAATGAAAATAGAAGAGATATGACTGGAAAAAGAGTTTCAATAGGTGGCTGGACTCATTCTTCAAGAACAACAGCTAGAGTCACCGATACTATTCGAGAAAATGAACCGAAAACTATAACCTGGAGTTTTACAAATGTACCTGAAAATGCAGACAGAATAAGCCGTGTAATTTTATGGTTTAGAACTGAACGTGACGGAGATATTTCTATTGACTTAAGAGATTTAAGGCTTTAAGGGTTGGTATTTATGAATAAAAACAATAAAAAACTAACTTTAATGATCCTTTTGTTAAGTTTCATATTCATTATTTCTGCTTGTAGTCCAGATAGAACCAGTTTTCAATATGATCTAAGTTTACAGGTTGCAGGAGAAGGTGAAATCAGAGATTCTGCTGGAAGAACACTTATAAGCTCAGAGAATTCAACTATTTTGGATAGGAGAGTTTTAAGAGTTGATCGAAATTCAACTGTAAGATTAAATGCTTTTCCAGATGAAGATAATAATTATGACTTTTTATTCTGGGCTGGTAATATTGGTGAATTTGATAGAGCTAATAATAGAGTTTATATGAGTTCAGATAAAGATTTGATTGCTGTTTTTGGTGATGAAAATGTATTTATGTCTGGTTATATTACACAATCAAATCGAACAACAGATGTTACAGGATTCTGGAAAGCTTTTGCTGAACCTGATAGTCTAGCAAACCCTAACCTTGAAATTTACTTGAATCAAAGAAATAACTCTCAAGACTCTTATCGTTATATTAATGATCAAGATTCAGAAGAAAGTTTAATGAGAGCTATACCAGATGGTAGAGGTTCTCAATTTATTGCAGCAGCTGAAAAATTAGAGAAATCTGATATGATCTTCGGTGATGAAGCAACAAGAATAATATTTGTTTATGCTTATATAGGTGGTTTTGAAGCTTTTGTTGTTTCTGAGGAGCATCCAGATTGGATTGATATTAATGATGAATTTCTAGAAATTATTCAATTAACTGGTGAAGAAAATGAAGAAGAATTTATTAGTAGGGTAGACAATATTATTGATGAATATTATGATGATGATATAATTAAAGGCCAAACATTCATACTCCCCGCCGACTAACAAACACTCAAACCCCCTGCCAGCACAACCAGCAGGGGGTTTTTCATCCCAAAATCACATAGAAACACCTAATTCACTGATCTTATCCTCCATCATATCAATAAAAGTATAGGCCAGTTCAGGGTCAAACTGCTCGCCTGCCTCATCTCTTATCTCCTGTAAAGCCTTTTCAGGCGAAATCCTATCTTTATAGACCTGCTTATTGGTCATAATATCATAGGCATCAACAATAGCCAGAATTCTCGCCAGCAAGGGAATCTCCTTTGCCTTAATCCCCTGAGGATATCCAGTTCCATCCCAGCGCTCATGATGACTAAGGATCGAATCAGCAACTCCAGCATATTTTTCAGTTGATAGAGCTATCCTGTAACCTCTCTCTGGATGCTTTCTGATCTCCTCCCAGTCTTCCTCATTTAGAGGTCTCCTGTCAAATAATATATCATCAGATAGAGTTGCCTTGCCAATATCATGAACTATCGCCAGCAACGAAAGTTTATTTAAATCAGAATCACCGAGCCCAATTTTCTCGCCTAATTCCTGGGATAGCCTGGCCAGCCTGAATGAATGTTCCTTTTTCTCATGGCCTTTAGATCTCAAATCTTCCAGCAGATGCTCAAGCACGTCATTTTTAATCGAGCTACTTTCATTCATCTTCTTCACATACATCTCTTCTTCGGCCTGCCTCAATATCGCCTCTTTCCGCTGTTTTGGCCTGGTCTTTGTGGCAGAGCCAATAGCCAGCGAAATAGGTAGCCTCGCATCCTGGTTAACCCCCTCTGATTCCTTTTTAATCCGCTGACAGATCTCCTGGGCCTTAACCTCTCCAGTCTGGGGCAATAGCAGAATAAACTCATCACCAGCCCACCTGGCTGCAATATCCTCCTGGCGACAGCTATTCTTTAAAATCCTGGCCGCAGCATTCAATATCTCATCGCCTTTTTGATGGCCAAAGGAGTCATTAATTATCTTTAAACCATTAAGATCAGCCATTATTATACTCAGCGGCAACTGTCTTTCAGTATCCAGACGCTTAAATTCTTCCTCAAAGAACCTCCGATTATAAAGCCCTGTCATACTATCGTGATATAATAAGTAATCCATCTCCTCTTCCTGCTCTTTAAGTTCAGTAATATCCTGCAAAAAAGCGAACTCATAACATTTCCCCTTATATTCAAGATAAGCTGAATTAACCCTGACAGGCAATATCTCTCCAGAGCTTTTCTGAAGCGCTCCCTGAAAACTTATCATCTTCTCTTTTCTTAATCTCTGCCAGAATTTAAGTCGATCATCTCTGGTGTAATCTGGTATTATCTCCCAGACATCCATTCCTATCAGTTCAGACCTATCATATTCAAGGCAATTGGCTGCCTCCTTATTCACAAACTCAATCTTTCCTGACTTATCAACTCTAAAAATTAATGCCGGTACGTTTTCAACAGAAAACTCAAGCAGTTCCAGCTTTCTATCAACTTTTTCCTCCTGAGTATAATCCCAGATCATCCCCAGGACATGATCTTCTTTCCAGGGAAATTCTACAAGTCTCTGCTTCTCCTGCACCCAGCGGACTTTACCCTTTCCAGTTTTAATCTTATAATCAGCCAGTCGAACTTCTTTCTGCTGATATAATTCCGGGATCCGATTCCTCTGTTTCTTTAATCCCTCAATATCTGCTTTTTCAGCACCATTAAAGGGGTCAAATGTTCCCTGTTCAAATTCAAAAATATTATCAATATTTGGGCTTACATATTCTTTTTCTGGCCAGCCATCAACTATCTTATAACTATAAATCCCTAAAGGAGTCTCAGTAAAAAGCTCTCCTATTTCATCCTGACAGAGCTCAAAACCCTCAATTCTTGAACCTCTAGCCATTAAAACATTTCCTAGCCCTAACGCTGAAACCCCATATAAAATAATAACTGGTAGAATAGCAAAGACAGAAACGCCAGTCAGTAAGCTATTAATTACTAAGATTAATCCAGCTACCCCTGAGCCAATCAGTCCACCTCTAACTTTAAATTCAGATGTTGACATAATAATCAGAGGAAAACCAAAGACTGCCTGTAATAAAGGTTCAATAAAAAGTGTCAGTATTATAAATATTACTGAAAATATACATAAAACCAGACAGGTCTGGTTATTCTGAAGCTGATTCTTTTCAATCTCTCTATCATTATTGCCACTCTGCACAGACTCCACCCCTTATAATTATAACCTATAATAATTTAAGTTAATAATAATTTAAAACAGTAATTCGTCATAAAACAACAATTTATGTAGTACTTTAGTACTATTAACTTAATCTAATTATAACAGAGAAATATTATAATGACAAGAGAAATCTTCCTGAATAAGGATAAAATTTCTTAATAAAATAAATTCCTGATTAATCGGCAGTTAAAAACAAATAAATCAGGCATAAAAAAAAGCACCAGGCATAGTACCTGGCACCTGTGTAAAACTACTATAAACTTTGTAACATCTATAAAAACAGCCAATTCAGATAGGTACCAGGTACCTATCTTATATAAACGATCTCCGGTGAATCGGAGTCGGCCCAGCTTCTTCAAGAGCGGCCATATGTTCAGCGGTTCCATAACCTTTATTACTCAAGAAATTATATTCAGGATATTCCTGATGATACTTATCCATCAGATTGTCTCTGGTAACTTTAGCCAGCACAGAGGCAGCGGCAATTGCATTAACTTTAGCATCGCCATCTATTACTGCCTGCTGGGGCAGATCAACACTATCAAGCTTTAGGCCACCATCCAGCAGCAGATAATCAGGCTCTCTATCTAATTTGCTGATAGCTGACCTGGCAGCCAATCTGACAGCCTGACCGATATTGACCTCATCTATCGTTTCATTATCGATTAAAGCTACAGCCGAACTTACCGCCTTCTCCCTGATCTCAGAGGTCAGGCTCTCTCTCTTAGCAGCTGAAAGCTTCTTGGAATCATCAAGGCCGGCAATATAGGTCTCTGCAGGTAAGATCACAGCCCCAACTGCCACAGGCCCGGCCATCGGTCCCCTGCCAGCCTCATCAATACCGCAGATATACTGATAACCCTGGTCTCTTAACCTGGCAACCATTTCTTCCCGCTTATCCCAGGCCTTTAGATCAATACTGGCTGCCAGCTGCTTTTTCTCCAGGGATTCAGCCAGTCTGCTGGCTCCCTTCCGGCTATCAGCCTTTAAGGCCTCAATCAACTGGTCAACCTCATCAGCTAAAATTGGCAGATCAGCAGGCCTATCAGCCTGATGACTGCTCTCAATTTCAACAAGCCTGGAACTAACATATTCCTTTAGCTCTTTTATCGTATAATCAGAAGCTATAAACTCTCTCTTTTCTATATCTCCCATCTCTATGCCTCCTCAGGCATTGCATCAGGTTTTTCTGGTGGCGGCTCTTCCAGACTAACCGGTCCCAGGGTTCCATCCTGAAATTCCTGGAGCAGAATTCTGGCAGCCCGCTCCCTATCAACCTTGCCGCCAGACATCAGACAGCCCCGGTTTCGGCCCAGGTCAGCCAGTAGATCATAGCTATGGCCGGCCAGCTGAACCAGATTATAGCGTTCCTTTAAAACTTCAGGGTTTAAATCTACTAAATACTCGATTAACTTACAGCCTAAAAGCTCATAATCTATGATCTCAGGCCGAATCATCCCGCAGATAGCAAGCTTATAGCCATGTTCTTTATCTTTGATATCAGGCCAGAGCAGCCCTGGAGTATCAAGCAGTTCAGCCTCTTTACTGACTTTGACCCACTGCTGACCTCTGGTAACTCCTGGCTTCCTGCCAGTTTTAGCCCTGCTGCCCCCGGCCAGTTTATTGATTAAAGTCGATTTCCCGACATTGGGCAGACCAACAACCATAGCCCGTAATTTCCGGCTATTTAAGCCCTTTTCTTTCCTGGCAGCCTTTACCTCCTGATAATATTCCTTGAGCTTATTCTTTAAGTTTTTAAGCCCCTGACCGGTCTCAGGCGAGACAACCAGAATATTATCACCAAAATAATCCAGCCAGCGATCAGTTACAGACTGCCGGGCTAAATCTGCCTTGGTTAGCAGGGTTATAACTGGCTGGTCTGCCAGCAGGTCCTGGAGCTGTGGATTGGCACTGCTTTCTGGCAACCTGGCATCCCTCAGCTCTATGACAACATCAACTAGATTTAATTTTTCCTTGATCTGGCGGGTAGCTTTGGCCATATGGCCAGGATACCAGTTTACTTTATCTGACATGATATCAATCTCCTTTTAAATAATTTAAAGATAATAATATGTAAAAAAGGGCGAGAGCCAGCTGGCCCTGCACCCTGATAATTCGCTTATTCAAATATGTTGTCGGTCTGGCAAAACTATTACCGACTCTGTCTTACTCAGGCTTTGGCCCTCTGGCTTTCTCTTTAACCTTAGCCTTTTTACCCATTCTTTCTCTTAGATAATAAAGCTTGGCTCTGCGGACATCACCGCGGCGGACAACTTTAATATCAGCAAGAGTTGGTGAATGCACAGGGAAAGTTCTTTCAACACCAACGCCATGGGAAACCTTTCTGATTGTGAAGGTTTCTCTGGCACCACTGCCCTGACGGCGAATGACAACCCCTTCGAAAGGCTGAGTTCTTGTCTTTTCGCCCTCTTTAACTCTTACCTGTAATTTAAGAGTATCACCTGCAATAAATTCAGGTATATCTTTTTTACGATTTTCTCTATCTATTTTATGAAAGATATTCATCTTATTTCCTCCTTTCGTTCTGAGATTCTGACTTTCTGACTCCCTGACTTGACTGAATTATTCCCACCAGGGGCTGGCCAGAAGTCTATCTAATATTATCGAAGCTGCACTCCTGACTGAGAGGTGATTGTAATCGCCTCTCCCATTCACTGGAGCTAACAGCAGATCACATTGATCTAAAACACTATGGCTTAAGCCCCAGCCAGTACCAAAAATGATTAGATACGGCCGGTCACTATCTATAAGCTGACTCCGAAGTTCTTTAAAACTTACTGGATCAATATCCTTATAACTTTTAGCAGAGGTTGTAACCAGAACTGGCTCTTTGCCAGTCTCCTCTTTTATCTGGCTGGCTGCATCTTCAAGGGTATCGACAACTTCCAGAACTGAAAAGGCTTCATGTCTGGTTGAGTTGTAATCAGCGCCTTTACCGCCAGTCCAGTATTTCTGCATCCGGTGAACTAAAGCCTGCTGTGACTTTAGCTGATTGACCACAAAATACCGCCTTGCATTATAGGTTCTGGCTGCCCTTGAAATATCATGGAGATCCAGATTTGTTATAGTTGTTGTAATTTCATCACCTAGTTTATTATAAACCGGGTGATGGACCAGCGCCAGATAAAGATCTACATCTGGAGTCTGATTGATTGGATTAGCTTCTGGCATTTTTAATATCATCCTCGATTTCAGCTTTGACTTCTTTTAATAATTCTTCTTCTAATTCTGTTAAATCCCTTGCAGCCAGTAAATCCGGTCTCCTGAGTAGAGTCCGCTTAATCGACTGCTTTTTCCGCCAGCGATCTATCCTGGCATGATGGCCACTTAACAGAACCTCTGGAACTTCCTGACCTTTATACTCTCTAGGCCTGGTATAATGGGGATAATCAAGTAATCCGTGATAGAAAGAATCGTCTTCAGCAGACTCACTGGTACCGACAACACCAGGTAACATCCTTGAGACTGCATCGATTAGGACCATGGCCGGTAATTCGCCACCGGTCAAAACATAATCGCCAATCGAGATCTCTTCATCGACTATCTCCTGGCGAATTCTTTCATCTACCCCTTCATAATGGCCACAGAGCAGGATTAAGCCTGGCTCTTTAGCCAGTTCTTTAACCTTTGGCTGGTCAAGCTGCTGGCCCTGAGGTGAAAAGAAGATCGTCTTCGACTCCTCATGACGGCTTTCAGTTACAGAGCTATATGCCCTGTCAATTGGCCCGGGCTGCATCACCATGCCGGCGCCACCGCCATAGGGTGTATCATCTACCCTATTATGTTTATCCTGACTGAAATCCCTGATATCAACAGCATTGATCTCTAAGAGACCATTCTCAATGGCCCGGCCAGTTATGCTATGGCCTAATGGCCCAGGGAAAATTTCAGGAAATAATGTTAAAATGTCGAAGTACATTTCTCTCAGCTCCTGGCTTTAAAGTTCCAGCAATCCAGGGATCGGTTTAATTGTAACTATGCCCTCTTCCTGGTCTATTGAGACAATAATCTCTCTGGCCACAGGAATCAGGTAATCCCTTTTATCTCCTTTAACCTGGAGAATATCTGTACCAGTATCTGTGCTGACAGCTGTAATTTCTCCCAGCTGGGCTCCAGTATCTGTCTGAACTTTAAGTCCTTCTAATTCAAAGACATAAAAGCTATCTTCAGGTAATTGAGGCAGTTCAGTAATTGGAATGCTAATCAGATGGTCTTTAATGGCATCTGCTGCTCCAATATCATCTATAGTCTCAAGTTTAAGGACGATAAAGCCCTTATGCTCTCTGACTTTTTCGACTGCAAGCTCCTCATTACCTGTAGCTCTCTCCAGGATCAATCTATCATAATCATAAAAACGTTCAGGATAATCGGTAAGTGGAACAACCCTGACTTCGCCTTTATTGCCCTGATAACGGACTATCCGTCCAACTGCTATCAGGTTATTCTCGTCATTAATGTCCAGTTTATCTGTCACGATAGCTCACCGCCTGAATTAAATTGCCTGCTCGGCGTTTATGATTTAATATCAACAATCGCTTTTTTACCGGCTTTAGTTGCTGCTGCCTTGACAACAGTTCTAATAGCTCTGGCTATTCGGCCCTGTTTGCCGATAACCTGACCCATATCTTCTTCAGCAACTGTAAGCTTTATCCTGATACTTTTCTGGCCAACTTCTTCAGTAACCTCGACCTGGTCAGGATGATCAACGATTGAGCGAGCTATTGTTTCAACTATCTCTTTCACAGGTAGCCCTCCTTTTTAAGTGCTTACTGTTTACTTTCTATATAATCGGCCCAGATACCGCTATCTTTAAATAGACTGCGGACTGTATTGGAAGGACGGGCACCATTTTTTAACCATTCCAGAGCTTTCTCTTCGTCAATTCTGACTTCAGCTTCCTCTGGAGTTGGATTATAGATACCAATTTCTTCAATAAAACGACCTGTTGGGGCCATGCTTGATTCAGAAACTACCAGTCTAAAATGGGCGTTTCTCTTTTTACCTACTCTTTTTAATCTGATTTTTAAGGCCATACTTGCACCTCCTCTCAAGTGATACTTACAATTTATTTATTAACTGCCAGTCTTATTACATAAATGGCAGATTAAAACCTGATTTCTTCTTGCCACCTTTACCGCTTAGCTGTTTCATCATCTTTTTAGTCTGTTTAAACTGTTTTAGCAGACGGTTAACTTCCTGAATCGATGTACCGCTGCCATTGGCAATTCTCCGCCTCCGGCTACCGTTAATAACCTTGGGATTCCGTCTTTCTTCCGGGGTCATAGAACTGATTATAGCTTCAATTCTATCCAGCTCACTATCATCCAATTGCATGTTTTTAAGCTGTTTGGCCTTGCCGGCCCCTGGAATCATACCCATCAGATCACTGATAGGCCCCATATTCCTGACCTGATCTAGCTGATCAAGGAAATCTTCAAAGGTAAAGGAATCCTCCCGGAGTTTACGCTCTAAATCTTTAGCCTTCTCTTTATCAATGGATTTTTCTGCTTTCTCGATCAGGCTTAAAACATCGCCCATCCCGAGAATTCTGGAAGCCATCCTATCTGGATGGAACGGCTCCATCTGATCAAGTTTCTCGCCCATACCGGCAAATTTTATCGGTTTGCCAGTAACCTCTCTAATTGAAAGGGCGGCACCGCCACGGGCATCACCATCGAGCTTTGTCATGATCATACCTGATATATCAAGCTTTTCTGAGAAGTTATCGGCGACATTGACTGCATCCTGACCGGTCATTGCATCCACAACCAGCAGGGTCTCTGTCGGATTTATAGCCTCCTGAATATCCTGAAGTTCCTGCATTAATTCTTCATCTATATGGAGACGACCTGCAGTATCAATAATTACTGGATCAAGCTTTTCTTTTTCTGCTCTAGCAAGTCCAGCCTTAACGATATCTACTGGGTCATTCTGGTCTCCCATCTGGAAAACCTCGACATCCAGCCTCTCTCCAAGAACCTGGAGCTGTTTGATAGCCGCTGGCCTGTAAACATCGGCTGCAACTAAGAGCGGCTCCTTGCCCTTTTCTTTAAATTGACGAGCAAGTTTACCTGTAGAAGTCGTCTTACCTGAACCCTGGAGTCCAACCAGCATGTAAATTGACGGCGGACTGTCAGCTGATGTTAGTTCACTTCTTTCTCCACCCATCAGATCTGTCAGCTCTTCATTTACAATCTTGATAACCTGCTGGCCTGGTGTCAGGCTATCCATAACTTCCTGACCGATAGCTCTTTCCTCTACTTTGTTAACAAATTTCTTGACAACTTTGTAATTAACATCGGCTTCGAGCAGGGACATCTTAACCTCTCTTAAGGCAGATTTAACATCTTTTTCATTTAATTTACCTTTGCCCTTAAGTTTGGCGAAGGTATCCTGCAGTTTTTCTGCAAGGCTCTCGAATACCATCTTTTATACCTCCTGTGCTGCTTTGCTTAATTATAGACAGCTTTTAATAAGTTCAATACTCTCTTTTAATTCCTGACGATCTTGATCAGTCAGGGGAGTTGTATCTTTAAGTCTATCTAAAATCTTACCGGTCTCTTCCTGGACTTCCTGATATCTACTGACCAGTTCTAACTTTTCTTCGTAATCTATTAACTGACCTTTAGCCCTTGATAAATGATCATAAACTCCCTGACGACTGATCTCAAGATTGTTTGCAATCTCAGCAAGAGATAAATCCTGATAATAATATGCTCTCATAATCTCCTGCTGCCTATCAGTCAAGAGAGGACCATAAAAATCAAAAAGCCTGCCAAAGGTTAATGTCTTCTTAATCTGAGTATTATTTTTAGTTGCTGGCAAGTTGTATTCACCTGCTTTCAACCCCGTTAAGTATTTTACCTTTACAGATGGTAGTATAACGGATTTTTAGCAGTTTGTCAAGTACTTATTTCAAAAGAATTTTACAATCTTTATTTATTACCAGAAACAGTCCTAAAACTATGCTATCTATCGCCGAATATTTATAAGATTCCAGCAAAAAACCAGACCTGTATTTCAAGGTCTGGCAGGTCTTTTCTATTCATCAGTAAAGAGTGCTTCAACAAAATCTTCTGGTTTGAAATCCTGTAAATCATCAGCTGCCTCGCCGACACCAATTAATCTAACTGGCAGTCCAAGCTCATTTCTGACAGCAATTACAATGCCACCCCGGGCTGTTCCATCGAGTTTTGTCAGGGCTACTCCATCAACATCGACTGATTTATTAAAGAGATCGGCCTGATTTAAGGCATTCTGGCCGGTTGTTGCATCCAGGACCAGTAATGTTTCAACTCTTTCTTCGCCGGCTTCTCTGCCGACAACTCTCCGGACTTTCTGGAGCTCATCCATTAAATTTTTCTGGGTATGGAGACGGCCAGCTGTATCTATTATCAGAAGGTCTACATCCCTTGATTTAGCAGCCTGGACAGCATCATAGGCAACTGCTGCTGCATCTGCTCCTTCAGACTGGGCAATTACATCGACTCCTAAGCGATTACCCCAGACCTTAAGCTGATCAATAGCTCCGGCTCTAAAGGTATCACCGGCGGCAAGTAAAACTTTTTTGCCATTATCCTGATAGCGGTTAGCCAGCTTAGCAATAGTCGTTGTCTTGCCAGCACCATTTACCCCGACAACCATTAAAACCTTTAAGCCTTCCCAGTCTGTTGCCAGCGGTAGTTCTTCATCATCTGCAATTAGAATCCGCTTAATCTCTGCCTGGAATGACTTATAAAGCTCTTCTGGCTCAGTTATCTCTTTTTCTTCTACCTCAGCTTTCATCTTATCAATTAATTCCATTGTTGTTCTAACGCCAACATCGGCCTGGATCAGTGTCTCTTCAAGCTCTTCATAAAGGTCATCATCAATATTGGTTCTGGAAAAGATAGAGCTTATTTTGGAGACAAAATTATTTCTGGTCTTACTTAAGCCAGCTTTAAGCCGGCCAAAGAAACCTTTACTGGAATCATCTTCTAAAATATCAGCTGATTCAACATCAGCTTCAACTTCCTCTTCAGTCATATCTTGATTTTCTTCTTCACCTGAATTTTTATTCTTTTCTTCCTCATTTTTATTTTCATCGCTATCTTCACTATTTATATCTTCATTCTTATCTTCATTTATATTATCATTTTTTTCTTCATCTTTATCTTTGTTTTTCTTAAAAATATTGAACATAAAATATTTCACCCCGTATTAAATTGTTTGAATTATTTAATTAGAAGCTGCAATTTTCCGCTCAGCCTTGCTCTCAGTGGTCTTTAATTCCAGCTGGTCACAGAGATCAGTAAATTCCTGGGCTATTTTATAGCGCCTCTTTCTTAATTTAACCTCTTCTTCTGGCTTTTGCACCTTAAAGAACTGTTGCTCTAAAAATTCATTCTCATCGGCCAGCTCAAAGAGCTTATCCTGCATTTTTATCGTCATAACACCTTTAATGTCGCCTTTTTCGTCATGGCCAACAGCAACTATTGGTCTGCCCCACATTCCAGGGCCTGCCATAGCATCACTCATATGCATAACCCCTGATCCACCTGGATGGGTATGGACAATAGCTGTATTAAGGGGCATCTTTTCTGAATAGAATTCTCTAAGAGAAAGCCCGGTTATATCTTCATAGCTTGAAGCAAGTAACCTTGATGGAATATAGCCCATCCCACCAACAACAATATTGCTACAGCGAGTAATATGGCCATTTTTATCTATTCTTCCAAAAGCAGCAACCTCACGTCCTGGCTCAACCTCCAGTGATTTCTGAACCAGTTCCTCAGCAAAACTCTCTTCGACTGAGATCGGCTCCTGACGTTCAATCACCCAGGGTTTCTTTGCACGCTGACAGTTCTGGGTCACATTTTCATCGTCTATAATAGGCAGCTCTTCTGATATATTTAAGAATTCAAGACGCAATTTAGTTACTTTCTCAAGGGCTTTCTTTTCAGCCTCCATATTTTTAGCTGCTAATGAATCAAGCTGAGCATTTTCAGATTTTGTTGCCAGGCGGAAATGCTTTTCTTCTGGATAAAGAATACCAATGCCGGCAACCTCGCCATGTTTTACTCCAATATTAACAACTGGCAGATTAAAGATATTGATTGCACTTGTTGAAACTATTATTCCTGTCTGGCCAGGATCTGTCCTGATATAGGCTGCATTATCTGGTAGAGAGTTAATCATCTCAATTAGAGAAGCATTATCTCTATGAGAGATCTCCTGTAACATATGGCGATGGGGAAGACCTGACACTCCTCCATCTATAATCTGATTGTAACAGTCTATTACTCCATTATCATTAATAAACCCGATAGTTCCTACCTGACGGCCCTGGCCGAGTTGATTCCCTCGACTGACCATAGTATCAATCAATTCGCGGCTTATGCCTTTTACCTTCACTTAATATATACACTCCTCATATTAATATACTCTTAAATTTAATTGAAATCTTTTAAGCCTTCATTTAATTATACCTAACTGGCTAATAAAAATCAATCGTAACTAGGAAATAGCTTCAACTGAATCTTCCTCTAAATTTAGTGATACAAGCCGGGATATTCCGCTCTCTGCCATGGTAACTCCATAGATGCAATCAGCTGCTGCCATCATCTGTTTTCTATGAGTAATTAAGATAAACTGGCTATCCTCAACAAATTCCTGAATAAAATCTGCAAAGATTTCAATATTGGCATCATCTAAAGGTGCATCGATCTCATCAAGGATATAGAATGGACTTGGCTTAACTTTAAGAAAGGCAAAAACTAAAGAGATTGCTGTCATTGCTTTCTCACCACCTGAAAGCAGACTTAATTTCTGTAACTTTTTGCCTGGTGGTGATGCAGATATCTCAACTCCTGTATTTAGAAGATCATCTGGCTCGGTTAATTCTAGACAGGCCTCCCCGCCCATAAAGAGCCTGGTAAAGATATCCTTGAATTGTTCATTAACTTCCTGATATGTCTCATGAAATAGAACAGACATTTTCTCTTCAAGATCTGCAATAACTTCTTCAATAGATTCTTTAGCTTTATAAAGATCCTCCTGTTCACTCTCTAAATAATCATAACGTTCCTTTAACTCTTTGTAATCATCAATTGCTCCCAGGCTAACCTGGCCCAATCTATTGATCTTTTTCTCCAGCTTTTTAATTGCTGCTGCTGGGTCTTTAACCTTTTCACTCTCTTCTTTAACATTATCAGAATCTGAATCTTTATCGTTATCAGCAGATTGGCTTTCTTTAGTTAGATGTCTGGCAGCTTCTTCAGGTGTCATACTATATTTATCCTCTAAACGTCCGATAATTCTTTCCTGTCTGGCCTTTAACTTACCTGTTTTTAGCTGAATCTGATGAATCTCATCCTCTAATTCTTTTTCTTCTTTTCTATCTAATCTAAGATTATCTGTTATTTTATCAAGTTCTGCCTTTAAGTTGTCTAGCTTATCCTGGGCTTTTTCTTTCTTTCTGCCAGCCTCAGTCTTCTTATTTTCAGTCTCTTCTTTTTTATTCTTAAGTTCCTGCTGACGGTCAGTCTGTTTTTTTAGCTCAGCTTCAATCCTTTTAAGTTCCTGGCTTATCTCATCCAGTCTTTCCTTATATTCTAAGAGCTCTGATTCCTGCTGGCTAAGCTGTCTTCTCCTGGAAGATAGCTGCTCTTCCTGCCTGGCCAGTTCTAATTGGAACTGTTGATAAGTTCTCTGGAGACTATTTTCATAATTAATAGCCTCCTGTAAGATTCTATCGATATCAGCCTGTTTGCTCTCCTGCTGACTGGCCTGATTTTCAACTTTTTCCAGTTTTAATTCTGTATCTTTCTTTTTAGCCTTTATAGTTTTCAGGTTTTTTTCTTCTGTCGTGATTTCTCCATTAACTGAATCAACCTCAGAATTAAGCTCGCTTTTACGTTCCTGAATATTATTTAACCTGGTCTGATAGACCTTTAATTCTTCCCGTAATTCAGCCAGTTCTTCCTGGATATCTGCTTTATTAGAGTTTATTTCCTCTAATTCTGCTTCTTTTTCTTTAAGTTTATTCCTGATCTGGCTCAATTGCTGGCGATTGGCTTTACCTTTTTCAGTTAATTCCTCTAACTGGCGCTGACGACTTAAAAGATGAGCTGTATCTTTTCTCTGGCTTCCACCTGTCATGGCTCCACCTGGATTAATTATATCTCCATCTAAGGTTACAATCTTAAACCGTTTGCCACTGGCTTTAGAGGCGGCAGTAGCTGACTTTAAATCTTTAAAGATAGCAGTCCGGCCTAAAAGATATTTGATTACCTCTTCCAATCTGGCCTCATATTCAATAAGCTCAGAACCAAGGCCTAGATAACCTTCCTGTTGATTTAAATTATAACGATCTGGATTAATCTTTCTCCCATTGATCATATTAAGAGGAAGAAATGTTGCCCGGCCTTTCTGCTGACTTTTCAAGTATTCGATAGCCTGCTGGGCAACTGAATCATCTTCAACAACCACCTGCTGCAATCTACTCCCTAAGGCAGTTGCAATTGCCTCTTCATATTTTTCTGGAGTTGTAATCAGTTCAGCCACTGGTCCAATAATCCCATCAAGTTTCTCATTCTGCCAGACTGAACGGACTCCCCGATAATAACCTTCCCCTTTATCAGCCATCTTTTTTAAGGCCTGCCAGCGTGATCTGGTCCGATTATATTCCTGCTGGGCCTTATTCTCCTCTTTTTTAAGCTTATTAAATTCGGCCTGAATAGTTTCAGAGCGATCATTAAGTTTTTCAAGTTGATCCTGATGTTCATTTATCTGATCAACAAGCTCACGACCTTTTTCCTCCAGGCTGGCTTCTTTTTCAGAGATAGCTTCAAGCTGATCATCAAGCTGATTTAATGACTCTCTTAATCTAGTAAGCTGGCGGAAATAAGATTGTTCTCTTTCCTGGAGTTCTGCCAGATCCTCTTTTAATTCTGACTGGCTGGCCATTAATTTTTGGCTCTGGTTTTCCTTGCTTCTGGCTTTAAGATATACCTGTTTTCTGGCATTATCTTCTAAAGCCCTGCAGACTTCCTCGAGCTTAAGCTGATAATTTTCAAATCTATCCCTGCCAGTATCGAGATGGCCAGAAAGTCCATCTAAATGGCCTGCTGTCTTCTCAATCTCAGTATTTATCTCTTCTTCTTCAGCTTTTAACCGGTTTTTTTCTTTAATCAGAGACTGCTTTCTTTCTAAAATAACCTTTAAATTATTTTCAATCTCCTGAACCCTGGTTTTAAACTGATAGTATTTATCTACAAGTTCGTCCTTTTTAGACTCTACATCTGCCACTTCTTCTTTTAATTCAGCCTCTTTAGACTCTTCAGTTTCAAGCTGTTGCTGCAATTTATGTAAACGGGTCTTTAATTTATCTGCCTTCTGATTTAATTCAGCTTCACTGTCATCATATTTTTCCAGCTGCTGACAGAGATAGCTAACCTCTATCTCTTTAAGCTGATTATAGAGTTTTTTATATTTTCTCGCCTTCTCAGCCTTCTTTTCTAATGGACCTAACCTCCGCTCAATTTCGTTAATTAGATCATTGACTCTTTCTAAGTCCCTGGCAGTCTTATCCAGCCTTTTTTCTGCCTCTTCTTTGCGATTTCTATGTCTGCTAATTCCGGCTGCCTCTTCAAATAACTGGCGGAGTTTTTCTGGTCTGCTCTGTAAGATTGCCTCAACCCGACCCTGGCCAACAATTGAATAGGCATCCTGATTCAAACCGGTATCATAAAGGAGATCTTCTATATCCTTTAATCTGGCATTTTTGCCATTGATGATATAGCTCCCCTTACCGTCCTGATCGACTTCTCTGGTAATTGTAACTTCATCTTCATCATGGGGGAGTATATTTTTGCTATTATCTATTTTCAAACTGACCCTGGCTTCTTTCATTGGCTTCCGACTATCACTTCCAGAAAATATAACATCAGCCATCTGGCTGCCTCTAAGTGTTGTCGGACTCTGCTCGCCTAAAACCCAGCGAACAGCATCAACTATATTACTTTTACCGCTGCCATTTGGCCCGACAACTGCAGTTAATGGACTGGAAAAGTCCAGGGTAACCGGCCGGGCAAATGATTTGAAGCCATGGAGGCTTATTTCTTTTAGAATCATAATTATTCCGCCTTCTTTGAATACTGGTCGCTATCTAATCTACATGGAAAAACCTATCCGAACAGGATAGGTAACTAAGCTTCTGAAGCTTTCAAATCCTTTAACCTGGCGATCTCTTCACTGCTCAATTCTTTTCTTTCACCTGGCTGGAGATTGTCAAGCTCAATCGGGCCAAACCTTAATCTCATCAGATCAGTAACTTCATGGCCAACAGCCTGGCACATCCTTCTTACCTGGCGATTTCTGCCCTCATGGATCGTTATTAAAAATTTAGTTCTCTCTCCCTGATAATTCAACTGATCTACTCTAGCCGGGGCTGTCATCCCATCATCAAGCTCAACCCCTGCTTCCAGCCTGGCAATATCATCCTTTGCTATTCTGCCATCGGCAATCACTCTGTAGGTCTTCTCGATTTCAAAAGAAGGGTGGGTTAAAATATGGGTTAATTTGCCGTCATTGGTTAAAAGAATAAGGCCACTGGAATTATAATCTAACCGGCCAACTGGATATAGCCTCTGTTTGATGTCATCAACAAACTCAACAACAGTCTTTCTACCTTTCGGGTCTGAAGCAGTTGAGATAACGCCGACTGGTTTATGTAATTTAAAATAGCGCTTTTTCTCTCTTTCAATCTCATTACCGTCAACTTCTACATAATCTTCAGTTGGATCTATCTTAAAGCCCATCTCTGTAACAGTTTCACCATTAACTTTAACTCGACCGGCGGCTATTATCTCCTCAGACTTGCGTCTGGAGGCAACTCCGGCATGGGCCATAAATTTCTGTAATCTAACTTCTGCCATTCTCCTGATCCTCCTCTTCTGCCAGGGATTTTCTATCTGGCAGTTGATTTAAATCTTTTAAATCAAAAAATGTTAAAAATTCCTCTGTAGTTCCATATTCTATCGGGTTTCCTGGCTGCTCACGGCGGCCAAGTTCTTTGATTAAATCGTATTTGCTTAATGTCCTTAATGTCTGATCGACCCGGACACCTCTAACCTCTTCAATCTCAGTTCTGGTAACTGGCTGATGATAGGCCACAATTGCCAGGGTTTCTAATGAAGCTTCAGTTAAATTAACTTCTCTCGGAGCTGCCAGTATATCTTTGATCAACTGGCCTAAAGATTTTTTATTGGTTAGAGTATAATTACCATCGTACTCCTTTAATTCCAGGCCCCTTTCTGGTTTTTCATATTCAAGCTGGAGCTGTTTGAGAGCTTTTTTAATATCTCCCTTTGTCATTTCCAGACCTGAGCTTAACTGATGGAGTGATAGCACCTCTGGTGAGGCAAATAATAATGCCTCCAGCCTGGCTATAACTTCAGGGTCAAACTTAAATTCAAGCTGTTCTTCTTTAGTCTGACTCATGCTTATTCCCACCCCGTCTGGTCAGTTCTACCTGGATCTCTCCAAAGCGCCTGGACTGTTCTAATTTTATCTTTCTCAATCTATTTAACTCTAAAACTGATAAAAATGTAATAACAATCTCTAATTTATCCTGATGGTCAGTTATTAATTCTTTGAAATTTAGACGTTTTCCTCTGCCAGCAGTTGCCAAAATCGTCATTACTTCATTGATCTTATCCTGGAGTGTTATTGTTTCTCGAGCCAGGCGGACAAGTTTTTCCCTTTCTGCTTCCTGGGCCAGCCTCGTCTCATAGGCATCCATTGCCTGACAGTATAATTTATGGATGGTCTGGATATCTGCATCCAGACTCAAAATATAGTTATCATCAGGGATATCCAGAGTTCTTTCTGGAAAATGATAATCTTTAGCCTCATCAGCCAGCTCACCTAAAGTTCCAGCCAGCTCTTTTATAATCTGATGTTCCTTTAACCTGGCCACTAAATCAGGCTCTTCTTCCTCTTCCTCCTGATTATAGATCGGCAGCAGGCTTCTGGCCTTAAGCTGAACAAGCTCAGCACCGATAACTGTAAATTCACTGGCCTGGTCCATATTGAAATCTTCAAGCCTATCAAGATAGGAGAGATACTGGTCTGCCACTCTGGCCAGAGAAATCTTGGATATCTCTATTTCATTTTCTTTAATTAATTTATAGAGCAGGTCCAGAGGACCTGTGAAGTTTTCTATTTCAAGCTGGCAGCCCATATCTTTGATTCCCTCCTCTTATTGATATTTAAAAAATTATTTCTTGATTATAAAAAGTATTTCTTGATTATAACTTGATTATTAAAAGAATACTAATAGATTTAAAATGCCATTTACTACCGGGCCGATAATCGACCAGAGAACTCCTGAATAGGCCAGTACAAGAATAACGAGCATTCCCATTGGCCCCTCTAATTTGTTGAAGTAACGGTCATATTTCGGTGGCAGGACCCCTCTTAAAATCTTGGAACCATCCAGCGGTGGAAATGGCAGTAGATTAAAGATTGCCAGACTGATATTAATTATTATAGCCAGGTAGAGAAAGTTTACAACTATAATCATTGTATTACCTCTCATACCATAAAGTAAACCCATTAAAGACTGGCCGGTTATTAACGGCATTATATTAATTATTATAGCAAAAAATGCTGCCAGAGCCAGATTTGAAGCTGGACCGGCAAAACTAACTAACATCATATCTCTTCTTGGATTATTATAGTATCTCGGATTTATTGGAACTGGCTTGGCCCAGCCAAAACGCTGAGTCATTAATAAAACCAGTGCACCTATTGGATCCAAATGGGCTAACGGGTTCAGAGTTAATCTTCCGGCATTCTTAGCAGTTGGATCTCCCATCATGTAAGATGCATAACCATGTGATAATTCGTGCAAGGACAGTGATAAGAGTAAAACAGGTAATAATAAAATCAATTGCATTATATTATCCACTTTTAATTTAACCTCCATTAATAATAGCAAACTATTACTTTTGATATTCTTTAATTAACTTTCGGGCTAATTCAAGCTGCGACTCCCTATCTTTAATTCTTCCCTGATATCTCCGTTTACGGACTTTTGCCAAAATCTCTCTGATTTCAGGCCCTGGTTTAAGTCCTAAATCTATCAGGTCATTTCCATCTATTTCTATTTCAATATTTCTTAATTCATTTAAATAGAACTCAAGTCGACTTCTATGATAACTATCTTCTTTAAAGCAATGAATTAAAGCCAGTTCTTCAGGCTCTAACTTATCCAATTCTTCAGCCAGTTCGACTGGCTCTTCAAAGGCAAAAATATTCTCAGTATTTTCCGGGAGCCTATTGATAAAGTTTAATAACTGTTCTTCTTTATTGGTCAGATTTATCTTTGATCTAATACCACCTGGAAGATTGCGTAATAGAAGCACTAATTTAACTTCCCATTCCTTTATATTATAATCTTTTGAGTCTAAATATGCAAGGCTTTCTTCCAACCTCTTCCAATCTCGGCAGGTCTTTTCAGTAAATTCAAAACTAAAGTCCAATAATTTTACCACTGGAAGTTTCTTTAAAACCCCGGGAAGTTCGCTATTATCATGGAAGCGATAGAATAAATCTTTTAACTCTCTTAAAACTCTATTTAATGATAAACCAGTAAATTCTCCTCTATTTAATGCTTCCTGCATTAGATTTTCTGTCTCTTCTTCAAAATTAAAATCCAGAGATAGACTTAATTTTATACCCCGGATTATTCTTGTCGGATCATCAAGAAAACTAAACCGATGGAGAGCCCTAACAGTTTCATTTTTTATATCCTGATAACCATTAAAGTAATCATAAAGATAACCAAATTCTTCAGGAAATAGGGCTATAGCCATAGCATTAACAGTAAAATCTCTTCTAAATAAATCTTCAAGAATGCCTGCACTTTCAACTTCTGGCAGGCTCCCTGGAGTTGGATAGTATTCACTTCTGGCCTGAGCTAAATCCAGGGTATAATCATAATAATTAAGACTGCCGGTCTGAAAACGGTCGTTATATTGATAATCAACATCAAGTTCTTTGGCAAGGCTGGCTAAAAAGGGCTCAACCTGGCCTTCAATTACTAAATCAAGGTCTTTGTTTTCAATATCCAATACGAAATCTCTAACCATACCACCGACAATAAATAACCTGCTATCCATTGAGGCAGAAAGGGAGGAACATAATTTAAAGAGTTCTTTTAATTTAGCTGTAAGATTGTTGAACTGGCCTGTAAGATCAGTCTTTCTGGCTTCTATTTCTACCATAGAACTGCCATAGGTATGCTGATAATGCTGAGGGGATTCATCATCATAATAGGCATCCAGCAGATCTGTTCTAGTTATAATTCCAACCATTTTGCCATCATCAATCACAGGGAGCCGGCCAATATTGTAATGGACCATTTCTTCCTGGGCATCCTGGATAGATGCATCAGCATTAATTGTAACAACATCTCTGGACATATAACCTTTTACCGGAGCATGCATTAGATCATGGCCTTTTACCTTATCAAGATCTCGCCTTGAAAATACCCCGACAATATCTTCTTCTAAAATTGGCTTACCTTCTTTATCTTCAACAACAATTAAACCATTATGGCCATAACGATCTAAAGCTTTTTCGGCTTCAGCTATTGTTGTTTCAGGAGATAAAGTTCTAACTGGAGCACTCATAATAGAGCTAACTATCTGTCTTGGGGAAAGCTCAGTCTTTAAGACAGACTTCAATTTCGTCTCAGCATCTTTTAAAGGCGGATTAAGTCTGGCTGCCCCGGCCCCTGGATGACCACCGCCACCAAAACGATCGCAGATTCGGCCGATATTAACTGCCTCATCACTGGAACGGCCGATTAAATCTATCTGATCTTCTGCTTCAGCCAGTAAAAAAACTGTCGGCAGATGATAAAGTTCCTTGATCCTAGAAACAACTTTATTTAAACCTCTGACATATTTATTGAGTTTTCCTGTAAAGAGGCTAAATTTAACGCCATTATAATTTAAATCCTGGCGAGATGGTAAAAATTGACTTAAAGCTTCTTTTTGATCATTATCAAGTTTCTGCTGTAAAAACTGGTTAATTACTTTAATCTTTGCTCCATTTTTAAGTAGATAAGCCGCTGCTTCAAGATCAGCGGCTGTTGTATTTAAATGGGCAAAGTTGCCTGTATCTGCATAGATCCCCAGGGCAAAAAGAGTGGCTTCAACTGCATCAATCTTGATTGCAGCTGACATTATCTCCTGAATTAAGATTGTTGTGGCTGAACCTACTTTTTGACTTTTATCTCTATCGGCCCAGGTCAATTCATCGTGGGGGTGATGGTCATAGACTATAACCTCTACTTCATCCCAATTAATATTGTCTTCTAGAGGACCCAGCCTGTCTAATTCTGATGTATCACAGATTATTACCCTGGTAACCTGATTTAAGTCAATATCCTCAACATAAAGTACATTTATCTCATCCCGATAAAGGGCCATAAAATCCTTGACCATCTGATGAAGCCTGCCAACAAAAACAGGTCTGGCCTCTGGATATATTTTAGCAGCTGCAAACATAGCTGCCAATCCATCTAAATCTGTTAGCTGATGGGAGACAACAATCTCCATATAAATGCCCCTTTCCTGACTGTTAAACTAAAAACTCTTTAGCTAATCGACTTTCACCAATTTATCATTATAACATGGCTCTCTGCCTTCTTTGGCCATGTCTTTCCATTCTCCATTTATCTTAACTCTGACGACATCTGCTGTAAAATCATTTTTCGTATTTTCAACTGAACTATTTGATAGTAACCAGCTGCCAACACCATAAATATCGACTGGAACCTGACTCTTTTCAAACTGGCTAATCTTTTCAGGCTTAAATCCGCCAGTAGCTATAATCTTAACATTTTTGCAATATTCTTTAGCCCTCTCCAGTTCGTCTTCATCATCTATATCCCAGTCTTTATAGGCTTCATCGATAGCTCTTCTTAATTTAAAAACCAGGCGAGCATTAACACCATTATCAAGCTTTTTATCTCCTAATGGTTCAACAGAGACATCCCTTAAATTAGAACCGGTATCTGGCCTGACACCAAAAAGCTTATATTTTTGAGCCTGTTTGGCATTACCATCTTTTTTATGATAACTATAATATTTATACATTTCTCTTAAAACATCTAAAGTAGTTCCAACACAATCATTATCAAAATCCACCAGGGCTATTCTATTTAAATCTGCAGGCATCTGTCGGCAGAACTGGAGCATGGCCTCTGTTGTATCACCTAAAAATGAAGCTATATAGGAATGGCTAACAGTTCCAGCTCCTTTTCCACCCCACCAGGCCCCCTGTTCATCTGTAGAAATAAACCGATGACTGTTTGCCCCGAATTCTTCATTATATGCTTTTACTCCAAGAGAATAGGCATAACCGTGGATTGCCTGCTGTTTATAATGGGCAAACCTGGCCGGGAAGAATAGAATATCTTTTCCCTTGGCAGCCTCCAGTACTAAAAAGACATTGGTGGCTATTCTCGATGCCTCAGTTAATGAACCTATCATTGGAGTTTCTAAAATTGCAAAATGGCGGTATTTACCTCTAATTTTAATAACAGGCTCTACATTTTCTGGATCGCCTCTATAAAAGGCTTTATCTCCATCATGAATCGCCTCAACTTCTAATTGATCGAAAGTATTAATAAATTTACCTTTACTATCTATATAACCGGTACAGGTCTTTAAGATAGCCAGGGCCTCATCGACTCCTCCGACTATACAAAATGGCCTCCGCCTGGGGAAGATCTGCATCTCAACTTCTATATCGCCAATATCGACTTCATGTCCCTCTTCATTTTTATAGGTATAACTTTCTTTAGATAGTCGATTTAAGATTCTGCTAATATTTCGGAAATAGGCATCAGAGTACCAACCCTCAACCATCCTTTCTCGATCTATCTGGAAGATTTCAACAGGGAGGCGTTCTTGATTAAAAACTGTCATTATTTTCACTCCTTAAATGATCAACAAAGATTTATCTATATATTTTATTCAATTAAATCTATGATAAACTCTAATTCTTCAGGCTTTTTTGAACCAATAGTATAGGCATCTCTTAAACGTTGAATTTCTTCTGCTGGCTGATTATCTGAATTATAATAGACTCTGGCTAAAAGATCACCAGTTTCAACTTTTTCTCCCCTATGGGCTGTAACTTCAATACCTACAGCCGGGTCAATAGGATCATCCTTTTTAGCTCTGCCTGCTCCAAGAGCCATTGCAACTAAGCCTACTTCTCTGGCTGTTACATTTTCTATATAGCCTGATTTATCTGCTTTTAGCTCATAAATATTTTTTGCCTGTGGCAGTAGATCAAGATTATCAACTATCTCTGGATTGCCTCCCTGAGCTCTAACAATATCTTTGAATTTAGATATAGCCTGGCCGTTTGTGATTAATTTTCTCAGGCGTTTTTCTGCTTTAGCTAAATCTGATTCATACTGGCCGGCAACCAGCATGGCTGCACCTAACTTTATTGATAATTCGGTAAGATCTTCAGGCCCATTTCCTTTTAGAGTTTTAATTGCCTCTTTAACCTCTAAAGCATTACCAACTGCCTCTCCTAAAGGCTGACTCATATCAGTTAATAAGGCCATTGTCTTTCTGCCTAATTCTGAACCTATATCTACCATTAATCTGGCAAGTTCACGAGCATCTTCTTGTTTTTGCATAAAGGCTCCACTACCAGTTTTAACATCTAGAACAATTGCATCGGCACCGCCGGCAAGTTTTTTACCCATGATACTACTTGCTATTAAAGGAATTGAATCGACTGTTGCTGTGACATCCCTGAGAGCATATAATTTCTTATCTGCTGGCGTTAGATTACCTGTCTGGCTAACTATGGCAGCTCCAATCTCTTCAATCTGATTAAAGAACTCTTCAGTCTCTAGCTCGCAGTTAAAACCTGGGATAGACTCAAGTTTATCGATGGTTCCGCCGGTATGGCCTAAGCCTTTGCCTGACATTTTAGGCACTGGTACCCCGGCAGCTGCAACCAGAGGAGCCAGGACTAGAGTCGTTGTATCGCCAACCCCACCTGTACTGTGTTTATCAACTTTTACACCGGAAATTCTGCTAAGGTCTATCTGATCTCCAGAATTTACAACTGCTTCTGTCAGACTGGCGGTCTCTCTGGCTTTCATGCCTTTAAAGAAAATGGCCATAGCCCAGGCAGAGACCTGGTAATCAGGGATATCCCCGGTTGTATAACCGGAGATAATCCAATCTATCTCTTCTGGAGTTAATTCCTCACCTTCTCGCTTTTTATAAATGAGATCATACATTCTCATTAGAGATTCAGCTCCTTAAGTAGGCTCCTGACCAGTTTAATGAATTGAGGCCTGACTTCTTCTGCAATTTCAACTACCTCACTATGATCAAGGGGTTTTGGCAGAATGCCAGCAGCCATATTAGTTATGCAGGAAATACCGAGCACCCGCATGCCCTGGTGATTGGCAACTATAACCTCTGGAACTGTTGACATACCAACAGCATCTGCTCCCAGAATGGTCATCATCCTTATCTCAGCCGGTGTTTCATAGGTTGGCCCTGAACAGCCACAATAGACACCACGGCGCAAGGTGATGCCGTTTTCAGCGGCTACATCAGTTGCTACTGACTGCCAGGTCGGATCATAGGCAGTTGACATATCTGGAAACCTGGGCCCAAATTCATCGAGATTTTTGCCAATCAGTGGATTATCGCCCATAAAATTAATATGATCGCTAATCAGCATGAAATCGCCGGGGTCAAAATTCCGATTGGCTCCGCCAGCTGCATTGGTTACAATTAAGCCTTCGCAGCCAAGAAGATTCATAACTCTAACTGGAAGGGTAATATCTTGCATATCATAGCCTTCATAATAATGAAACCGGCCCTGAAGGGCTACAACATTTCTGCCTTCAAGGGTACCGATAACTAGCTGGTTATTATGGCCTTCAACATCTGATTCAAGGAAACCTGGAATCTCACTATAAGGAATTTTTGTTGGATTTTCTATCTCTTCAGCCAGGACTCCTAAACCTGAACCTAAGATCAGGCCAAATTCTGGCTCTATATCGATTCTACTTTTTATATATTTTTCAGCTTCTTTTATTTTATCTACAATCTTCATTTATAAATCATCCCCTCTATATTTAATTAATGATTTCTTCTACAAATGAAATGCCATCAAAAGTTGGCTCTACTTTATGCAATTCTGCAAGTGTTGCTGCTAGATCTGCAAAACTATCTCTGGTTTCTAGCTTTTTATCTTTTTTGAGATTCTGTCCAACTAAAAGAAGTGGCACATATTCTCTGGTATGATCTGTTCCTTCATAGGTTGGATCACAACCATGATCTGCTGTAATAACTAAAAGATCTGTCGGCTTTAATGCTGACAGTATCTCTGGCAGTCTCTTATCAAAGTCTTTTAATGCCTGATAATACCCATCGACATCTCTGCGATGGCCGTAGATCATATCAGTTTCAACAAGATTTGTAAAAATCAGACCTTCTTCAACCTTGCCCATATAATCAATGGTGGAATCTACCCCTTTCATGTTATCAATAACATGGTCGGATTCTGTTACACCACTGCCGGCAAAAATATCAATAATTTTGCCAACTCCAATTACATCCTGGCCTGCATCTTCTAATAGATTTAAGAGAGTTGGTTTTGGCGGTACCAGTGAAAAGTCTTTTCTCCGGTCAGTTCTCTCCAGGCTTCCAGGTTCACCGATAAATGGTCTGGCAATTACTCTGGCAACTCCATGTTCACCAGTTAAGATATCTCTGGCTATTTCGCAAATCTCATATAGTCTTTTAATTGGAATGACATCTTCATGGGCTGCTATCTGGAAAACACTATCAGCAGATGTATAAACTATAGGATTGCCAGTCTCTAAATGCTCATCTATTAATTCTTCAATAATGACTGTACCTGAGGCAGGTTTGTTACCCAGGATACCATCAAATCCAGTCTTTTCTAAGAATGGATCGATTACTTCATCTGGAAAACCATCTGGATATTTAGGGAATGGGGTATTAGAGACTAAACCTGCCAGTTCCCAGTGGCCTGTGGTTGTATCTTTACCCTTTGAGGCTTCAGCCATCTTACCGTAAATTCCTCTGGCTTCAATATTACTATCCATACCTTTAAGCTCTCGAATTTTTCCGAGGCCTAGCTGTTCTAAGTTAGGCAGGTCTAAGCCTCCGACTGCTTCAGCTATATTTCCTAATGTATCGGCACCTATATCGCCGTATTCCTCTGCATCTGGCAGTTCTCCGATGCCGACACTATCAAGAACTATCATAATAGTTCTCTTTATATCAGTCATAAAAATCAGCTCCTTATTTGAAATCTGTATTTGTATTGAAATATTAAATCTAAACTGCTCCTTTTCTCATATCATTATAACATTTTATCGCAATAAAAAAAACCTGGATAGCAAACAGCTAACTGTCTGTAACCAGGCTAATACTGTAGATTGATAAATATTTTTTTCACTATTCAATTCTTATCTCTACATGTTCATTACCTTCATCTATATCAACCAACTTACCATCGCCAGTACTGTTTTCTAGATTTTCCAGTAATTCAGTAATATTTATATTCTTATCTTCTAGCTTAGCCCTTGCATTATCAGGCATAAAACCGGTGAAAGCCTGGGCCAGACTTAAGGGAATAGATAAATTAACTTTTTCCTTGCCCCCCTCTTGCACAAGTATTTTTAGGGATTTTGATTTTTTAGGTGGAGTCTTTTCAGCCTTGCCCTGATACATTTTATCAGACTCTTCCATAGTCGCCATTAATTGATCTGCTTCCTCAGCTGATAACTTTCCTTTAGCTACCATCTCCAAAATTTTTAATCTTTCCTCCGTCATCCTGCCGCCTCCTTAGATATTTTTGAGCATTTCAACTGCTTCTTGAGATTGAATTTCGCCATTTTCTAAAGAATCCAAAATTTCTTTTCTCTTTTTAGCTTTATTATCATCCGGGCTATCTTCAGGTTGATAGCCTAAAGCTTCAATCACTTCATCTAATTTATTCCTTACTGTTGGATAGGAGATACCCATTTCTCTCTCAACCTCTTTAATATTACCTCTGGAACGGATAAAAACTTCAACAAAATGGTGTTGATCTGGATCCAACCTGGAAAATTTATCAAGAAAGAAGCGGCCTCTAATCTTTGTATCACAATCATTACATTTAATTTCTGTGATTTCCATATTTTCCTGACAGACAGGACATTTTCCTATTAGTTTATTAACTTTATTTGCCATTTTATCACCTACTTATCAGTCTTTATTTATTCTCACTTAAATTATAACAGTTAATTTTTATAATGTCAAGTCAAAACTTAATTATATTAATTTTTTGATTAATTATATTAAATTATGTTCTGGTGAAGGGATTTAATCTTGCTTTCTGACAGATAAGTTGATAATAAACCATAAGACCAACAATTGTTTTGCTATCCTGAATCTTGCCTCTTAAGACTAGATCAGGGATTCTTTCAGGATAGATTTTGGCGACTTCAATAAATTCGCCATCCTCTGTCTCCTGTTTGCCATAATCTAAATCCTCTGCTAAAAATAAATGGAGGTTCTCTGTGCTATAACCTGGGGTTGTATAAAAGGTAAATAATTCTCTGATTTTACCTGCAGTATAGCCTGTCTCTTCTTTTAATTCTCTTAGAGCACAATCATTCAGGTTTTCTCCATTATCTAATTTGCCGGCAGGCAGTTCTAATAGGACCTGATTGGCGGCACTCCGGTACTGTTTGACCATAATAATCTTTCTTTCTGGAGAAACTGGAATAATTGTTACTCCTCCAGGATGCTCAATAATTTCTCTTCTGGATTGATTGCCATCAGGTAATTCAACCTGATCTATTCTGAATTTCAGCAGATTACCTCTAAATGCAAGTTCACTTGAGATAGTTTTTTCTTCTAATTGTCTCATTAAAAATATCCCCCTTCTATTATGTATTCTGTTAAAATATCTACCTGATTTGCAAGTTCCTCTATTTTTAATTTTTCACTGGTGGTATGAGAATTTTCTGCTCCTGTACCTATATTGATTGCCGGTAAGCCTCTGGTGCTGATCAGACCTGCTTCACTGATATCACCGGATTTGATTAATTCAGGCCTGTGGCCGGCTACTCTGGTTGAATTGATGAGATTTTTTAACCAGGGGGGCTTCTCATCTGTAAAATTCACTCCCTGGCTACAGTGCAGTAAGGAGATCTCTCCTTTTATATCTGGTAAAACATCTTTGATTTTATGGGCAAGTAAGTCAGGCCATTTACGGATTAAATGATTGGTATTATTGCCCCTGGCAGCTATGATTATCGAGTCCAGTTCAGCCCCGGCAACTGGTAGACCATCTTTTATAAAAAAGGAGCGGACATGGTTACCAATATCATTAATTGTTGACCTGGCTATCTGTAGATTTAATCTTCTACTGGCATTTGATTCCTGGCCAACTATCTGGAATAAAAAGAAACAGGCTGCAGGTTCTTCGACAAAAAAACTCCCGACCTTGGCTTCACCATCTAAAACAATGGCATGGTCAAATAAATCCAGAAAGCTTTCTGGAAGAAATGAGGCACCAAGCAACCCTAACTCTTCAGCAACAGTAAATAATACTCCTAAACCCTCAGGTAGGTAATTCTTATTTATTAATAAAAACGATAAAATAGCTGATATGCCTGCCAGGTTATCTGCACCAAGAATTGTATTACCCTGACTTTTTAAATACCGGCCTTCCTTTATTAGTTTTATATTCTGGCCAGGCTCAACCCTGTCTAAATGAGCAACTAACAATAAACCATCTTCACATGGAGGGTTAATACCTATAATATTTCCTGTCTGGCTATTAATATAATTGGAGGTTCTATCCTGAAGTGTTTCCAGGCCGGCCTCCTGAAGATAATCAATAACTCTGGCAGCCAGAGAACCTTCATGACGGGAAGGGCTATTGATTTCTATTAATTCTCTGAAAATATCTACAGGAAGTTTAGATAGATTATTCATTTAATCTCCTCCCCGATTAAATCTTTTAGTTGAAATATTTATTCGAAATATTATTTCTTCATACTAATTACTTATCTATATAAACTATTATTCCTGCTTAAAAGATTAAAAAAATATATTATTTATAACAATTGCTTTCAGATATAAATAAACATCAGGTTGGAATTCGATCAAAACTGGGTTGGTACTGGGTTGGTACTGGGTTGGTACTGGGTTGGTACTGGGTTGGTATTATACCAGGTATATATGAAAAAACTGGCGCAACCCTATAAATTAGGATTACACCAGCTAATTAATCTTATTGAATTTTTAATTTTATAATTTAGACTAGATTATAACCTCTATCTAAGGCCTCTTCGTTCATTGGAATTAGATTGTGGCGTCTCTCAGGCAATACATTTTTTAAGGAATCTTTGACCGTATCAAGGCTGACAATATCTACTGCAGCAATATAGGCACCGAGCATTACCATATTAGCAACTCTTGTATTGCCTAATTCATCAGCTATCTCATTTGCTGGAACGTTTATTATATTAATATCATCACGGTCAACTTCCTTCTCGATTAAAGATGAATTAACCAGTAGATGGCCATTTTCTTTAACCTTTGGTCCAAATTTATCCTGGGAAGGAAGGTTCATAACAATTGCTGTATCAGGATGACTGGATACAGGAGCTGGAATCTTTTCATCTGAAACAATTACTGTACAGTTAGCTGTACCTCCCCGCATCTCTGGGCCATATGATGGCATCCAGGAAACTTCTTTATCTTCTTTCATGCCGGCATAGGCCAACAAGCGACCTATTGACATAACACCCTGACCACCGAAGCCGGCCATTATTATTTCCTGTTTCATTTATTCCACCTCCTCTATATCTTTAAAGACATCTAGCGGATATTTAGGCAGCATCATTTCTTCAAGCCACTTTAGTCCATCTGTTGGTGAAATACCCCAGTTTGTCGGGCAGGTAGAAAGAACTTCAACTAGTGCAAAGCCTTTACCTTCTAGCTGCATTTGAAATGCTTTTTTAATTGCTTTTTTAGCTTTTCTAATCTCTTTTGGATTATGGACTGAGACCCTAGCTATATAGGCTGGCCCATCAAGGACAGCAAGCATCTCAGTCATCTTGATAGGATTACCTGAATCTTTAATGCTTCTACCATAAGGACTGGTTGTCGTTTTCTGCCCTTCTAAACTTGTTGGGGCCATCTGACCGCCTGTCATACCATAGATAGCGTTATTTACAAAAATAGTTGTAATATTTTCGCCTCGGTTGGCTGCATGAACAATTTCAGCAGTACCGATTGAGGCTAAGTCACCATCTCCCTGGTAGGTAAATACTGTTTTATCAGGATGGACTCTTTTGACACCGGTAGCAACTGCTGGTGCCCGTCCATGAGAAGCTTCATGCATATCTACATCAAAATATTCATAACAGAGAACGGCACAACCTACAGGAGCAACACCGATTGTCTCTTCTCTAATTTCTAGTTCATCTATAACCTCTGCGATCAGTCTATGAATTATACCATGGGTACAACCAGGACAATAATGAGTTGACTGATTATCGAGAGATTCTGGATAACCTGCAATTTTTTCCATTACTTATCACCTCTCATAGCAACAATCTTATCATATATCTCATCTGTTGATGGAACAACGCCACCGGTTCTGCCATAAAAATCTACTGGCTTTTTGCCATTAACGGCAAGTTTTACATCTTCAATCATCTGACCGGTGCTCATCTCTACAGTTAAGAATTCATCGACCTGGTCAGCTGCTTCAGAAACTCTAGCTTCAGGGAATGGAAATAGAGTTATTGGTCTGATTAAGCCAACTTTATAGCCTTCTTTTCTGGCTCTATCAATAGCACTGGTAGCTATTCTGGCTGTTGTACCATAAGCTACAATAGCCATCTCTGCATCATCCATTTTATAATCTTCAAATCTGACTTCTTCTTGTCTCATCTGATCATATTTAGCCTTTAATTTTAGGTTATGCTTTTCTAAGTTTTCTGCAACCAGCCCCAAAGAGTTAATTACATTCTTTTCTCTACCTTTAGCTCCATCTGTAGCCCAATCTTTTTTAGGAAGACTATCTAAGTCTCTCATTTCTTTGAATTCAACTGGTTCCATCATCTGTCCAATCATACCATCACCTAGAACCATGACAGGATTACGATATTTATCTGCTAAATCAAAGGCAAGATAGGTTAAGTCTGCCAATTCCTGGACATTAGAAGGGGCAAGAACTAATAAACGAAAATCTCCATGGGCCATTCCTTTTGTGGCCTGGAAATAATCGGCCTGAGATGGTTGAATACCACCTAAACCAGGACCACTTCTCATTATATTTACAATTACTGCGGGTAGTTCTGCACCGGCTATATAGGAAATACCTTCTGCTTTTAAACTGATACCAGGACTGGATGAAGATGTTAAAACTCTTGCCCCGGCACCTGCAGCACCATAAACCATATTACTTGCCGCAACTTCACTTTCTGCCTGCAAAAATACTCCGTCCACCTCTGGCAAACGGCGTGACATATATGCAGGTATATCGTTTTGAGGTGTTATTGGATAACCAAAGAAATAGCGACAGCCTGCTCTTATAGCTGCCTCGCCAACGACCTCATTTCCTTTCATCAACTTTTTTTCAGACATTAAGTTACCTCCTTTAAGTATTTAAATCTAGGAATAATTTATTTATAAAGAGTTATACAGACATCAGGACACATCTGATAGCATTGTTTACAGCTTATGCAATCATCCTGATTTTCATCTTTTACTTCAGCTGGATGAAAACCGTGGCTGTTTATTCTATCTTCTGCCATCTCTATAATATTCACAGGACAGACTCCAACGCATAATTTACAGCCTTTGCAACGTTCTTCATCAAAAACAACTTTTTTATCTTTAACCAAAATAATTCTCCTCCTTTTTGTTCAATAGGATTGGTTTAAATTTAATTATTTTATTGATAAGTTTTAGCCTGTTCTTGACCAGTTAGAACTCTCACAGCACCAGCAGCCAGAGCAGACATTTCTTCTTCACCAGGATAGACTTTTACAGGGGCTAAAAAACCGACCTGATCTTTTACCTGATCTACAAAATAATCAGAATATGCTATTCCTCCAGTTAAGAGGATTGCATCAACTTTACCATTTACAATTGGTCCTAAAGAGCCTATCTCTTTAGCGACCTGATAGGCCATTCCACTGTAAATTAAGTCAGCCTCTTTATTACCAGCTTCAGCCTTTTCTTCCACTTCTCGCATATCATTGGTATTTAGATAGGCAACAACACCGCCGCTACCGAGAAGTTTCTTTTTGACATCGTTATAATCGTTTTCTGGTTCATAACAGTAATTTGCCAGATCCAATGTCGGTAAGCCACCCGAACGGTTCGGGGAATATGGACCTTCTCCAGCCAGGGCATTATTGACATCTATAACTTTACCCTGATGATGAAGGCCAACTGAAATTCCGCCACCTAAATGGGCGACTATAACTGTTATCTCATTATAATCTTTATTAACATCGCTGGCATAATTTCTGGCCACTGCTTTCTGATTTAAAGCATGGAAGATACTTTTCCGCTCAAAGAGTGGATGACCAGAAAGTCTGGCAAGTTCTTTTAATTCATCAACAACTACTGGATCAACAATAAAGGCTTTGGCTCCTGCCTCTTCTGCTAATGAATCTGCAATTAGACCTCCAAGGTTACTGGCATGCTCTCCCTGAAGCCCTGCTTTAAGGTCTTTCAGCATTTTTTGATTGACTTTATAGGTTCCTCCAGGAATAGGTTTCAGAAGCCCTCCACGGCCAACTACTGCACTTAAATCTTTGATAGATACAGAGTTATCTTTTAGAAATTCCCGGATATATTTGACTCTAAGGTCTAACTGATCTGTTATATTTTCATAACCAGCCAGTTCTTCCTGACTGTGTTCAATTGTTGAGGCCATAACCTCCTGCTGACCCTGATAAAGGGCCAGCTTGGTGGAGGTTGAGCCTGGGTTTATTACTAATATATTATTTTCTGACATTGGTTTAAAACCTACCTTACTAGATAATTGCTGCGGACACGGCCAATTTTTGCAATTCTTTCTTCAGCCATGATATCTGCTGCTTTATAAGTTGGAATATTATCTCTTTTACTGATTTCATAAACTCTCTTTGTATTATCAAAGATCTTTTTAGCTCTGCTTAATGCACGTTCTTTATTATAACCCTGCAACTCATCATATACATTAATAAGTCCACCGGCATTGGCGACATAATCAGGAGCATATAGAATATCTTTTTCATCAAGGATATCTCCATGGCGCTCTTCGGCCAGTACGTTATTGGCTCCACCACAGATTATATCGAATTTAAATTGTGGAATTGTATCATCATTGATAACTGCACCAAGTGCTGTTGGGGCAAAGATTTCTGCATCTACACCATAGATTTCATCTGGAGCTACAACTTCTGCACCGAACTCAGATTTAACTTTTTCAAGTCTGCTATCTTTAATATCAGTAACAATTAATTTTCCGCCGGCTTCAGAAATATGCTTGCAGAGATAATAACCTACACTACCGACTCCCTGAACAGCAACAGTCTTACCTGAGATATCTGTTGAACCATATTTTTCTTCTATACTGGCTAGCATTGATCTCCAGACACCAAATGCTGTAACTGGTGAAGGATCCCCACTGGTTCCAGGTAAACCTGTTACATGTTCTGTCTCTTCATTGACAAAGGCCATATCATTAACTGTTGTATTGACATCTTCAGCAGTTATATAGCGACCATTAAGACTCTGAACAAAACGGCCAAATGAACGCCATAGTTCTTCACTCTTATCTTTTTCAGCATCGCCAATAATTACTGCTTTACCGCCACCTAAATTTAGGCCAGCAGCTGCAGCTTTATAGGTCATACCTCTTGCAAGTCTTGTAACATCAACAACAGCCTCTTCTTCAGTATCATAATTCCACATTCTTGTTCCACCAAGTGCTGGACCTAATGTTGTATCATGAATACAGATTATCGCCTTTAATCCAGACTCTTCATCATAGTTAAAGACTACCTGCTCAAAATCATGTTCTCCCATTAACTCAAATACTTTACTCATTTTTTATTCCCCCTAATAATTTTTAGTGATTAAAGATCTGCTAAACCAGATGTAACGACTTTACCAAGTGCTATAGAATTATATTTAGTTTCAGGACTATCAGCTCTAGAAGTTAGCACCAGCGGCACTTTCGCGCCAAATACCAGACTTGCTGAAGAAAGTCCTGCATAAAATATCCAGGCTTTATATAAAACATTACCTGCCTCAATATCAGGAACTAAGAGAATATCAGCATTTCCTGCAACATTACCAGAAATACCTTTCTGCTTAGCAGCTGACTTAGAAATTGCATTATCAAGTGCAAGCGGGCCATCTATTTCACAATTTTTTATCTGGCCTCTATCTGCCATCTTTGAAAGCATTGCTGCCTCTAATGTGGTAGGCATTTTTTCATTTACCTTTTCGACAGCTGCCAGTGGGGCAACTTTTGGTGTTTCAATTCCTATAGATCTTGCAATTGTGACTGCGTTATTAACTATTGAAATTTTATCATTTAGATCAGGAGCAATATTCATACCTCCATCAGTCATTAAAACTACACGATTTTCTTTTTCTAAATAAATTAGGCTGATCAGGCTTAATAAGCCTTCCTGGCGGAGGCCATATTCTTTATTTAATAATGCCTGAAGAATAACCTTTGTGCTAAGTTGACCTTTCATTGGAAAATCTGCTCTGCCTTCAGCTATCATCTCAATAGCTTTAGCAGCGCTCTCTTTATTGCTTTTGGTAGGTATAACCTCAGCCTCAAAACCATCCTCTAATTCAGCCCTTGCGGTTTTTATCTTATCTTCATCACCTATCAAAATTGGATCAATTATTCCATCCCTTGCTGCTTTAGCAACACTTTCTAAAACAACTGCATCACCTGCAGCTGCTACAGCAAGTTTTAATGGTGCTGTTTCTTTGGCTTTTTTAATTAAATCTTTGATACTGGCAACCATTAATCTGCCTCCTTAAATCTTAATTATTCTGAAGTATAGTTCCTATAGTACCAACTGTTTCAATTCGCTCTTCAACTAATCTATCTGCAGCTTTATCAGTTGTGATTCCTTCTTTTTCTGCAATTTCATAAACCTTTAATAATTTATCATAAATACCTTCAGTCTTTTTCAATGTCCGCTCTTCACTATAGCCATTAGGCTCCATTTCATCACAGACAAGAATTAGACCTCCAGCATTAACAACATAATCAGGGGCATATAAGATATCTCTTTCTTCTAATTCTTTACTATGACGCTTTTCAGCTAAGACATTATTAGCAGCACCACAGATAATATCACATTTAAAACGATCAATTGTATCGTCATTAATAATTGCTCCTAGAGCGTTAGGTGAGAAGATATCACAATCAACATCATAAATATCGTCTGGCTCAACTATTTCCATGTCTAATTCTTTAGCCCTCTCGATATTTTCTTCAACAACGTCAGCTCCAACTAACTCAGCTCCTGATTCTTTAAGCTGTTTAGCCAGTTTGTAACCAACTTTTCCTAATCCCTGAATGGCAACTTTCTTGCCAGATAGATCTTCATCACCATATAAGTATTTACAACTGGCTTTAATACCCATAAAGGCGCCATATGAAGTTGGAACTGATGAATCGCCACCGCCACCATATTCTTTTGGCAAAGCACCAACATATGGAGTTTCTTTTCTCATAAGCACAAAATCTTCAGGCATAGTACCAACATCTGTACCTGTACTATAACGGCCACCTAATGAATTAATATAACGGCCTAGAGCTCTAAATAAACCTTCTGTCCTATGGGTTTCAGGGTCACCCCAGATAACGGTCTTACCGCCACCAAAATCTTCTCCAGAAATACCGGCTTTGTAAGTCATACCCTTTGATAATCTGAGTACATCATTAAGAGCTTCATCTTCATTATCATAATCCCACATTCTACAACCACCAAGGCCAGGACCTAAAACAGTGTTGTGGATGGCTATGATTGCTTTTAAATCTGTTTTCTCTTCCTGCAGGAACATTACTTGTTCATGTCCATGCTCTTTCATCTGTTCAAAAACTTCCATTAATATACCCCCTTAATATATTTTTTATAATTTAATCTTTGATATTTAACTTTCCACTATTATAATAAGTGCAATTACCATGCCAGGATACCTTATTTCCTATATAAATTTAAAAAACCGCCTTTATTTTATTATAAAAGGCGGTTAAATCAACGTTATTTACTATTTTTATTTATCAGGTTTTATTATTTCAATAATATACTATCAGTAACACTTATAAATAAGTGCTGAAATGGGTGCAATTTTAGTCATAGTCTGCAAATTTTTGCAGGCAGTCTTTTTCAATAATTAATCAATTCCATATTTGTCTAATTTATAATAAAGACTTCTAACAGCAATACCTAAAAGATTTGCAGCCTCAGTTCTATTGCCATCTGTATCTTCTAAGGCCTTTAAGATTAGTTTTTTCTCTGTTTCATTTAAAATCTCTTTTAATGAATGTTCTTCAAATGAAATAGCTTCCTGCTTTGGTTTTATCTTAATATCAACTGGCTCTTCAATATTTAATCCAGGTAAATGGATAGTGTCAATATAATCTTCATCTTTTGCCAGATGGATCATGGCCTGGCTTATAATATTTTCTAACTCCCGAACATTACCTGGCCAGTCATATTTTTGAAGTTCTTTAACTGCTAAATCTGTTATCCCTTTAACAGACCGTCCATATTCCTGATTGAACTTTCTTATAATATGCTCTGAAAGCGGTTTGATATCTTCCAACCTATCTCTTAAAGGTGGAATATTAAGAGGAAATACATTTAAGCGATAATACAAATCTTCCCGGAAACGGTCCTCCTGAATGGCTCTCTCTAAATTTATATTAGTCGCAACTATAACCCTAACATCTATTGGAATAGGCCTGGTTCCTCCGACTCTCACAACTTCTCTTTCCTGTAAAACTCTAAGAAGTTTAGATTGGAGATTAGGACTTATCTTGCCAATTTCATCAAGAAAAATTGTTCCTCCATCGGCTTCTTCAAATACTCCTTTTTTGCCACCTTTTTTTGCCCCTGTAAAAGCACCTTCTTCATAGCCAAATAGCTCACTTTCCAGTAAACTATCAACTAATGCACTGCAATTAACTCTTATAAATTTTTTATTTCTCCTCTTACTTTCATTATGAATTGCATGGGCAAATAACTCTTTTCCTGTACCACTTTCTCCTCTTAACAGAACAGTGGCTGGCGTTTGAGAAGCTTTTCTGGCTTTATTGATTACAGCTTGCATTGTCTGGCTTCGAGCAACTATATCTTTAAAACTATATCTGGCTTTCAGCTGACGAAGCATCTGTCTTGCCTGATCTAATTCTTCAGTTAGATTTTTAATTTCTGATACATCTTTTATTACCCCGACGCTACCCTTTAATTCTCCATCTACCATAATTGGAGCTACATCGACAATTACATCTTTCCGCTGGGGGCCGACTTTCATCCTGACTCCCTGAACTTTTTCTTTGGTCTGCAATACTTTATAATGCATGGATTGGCCTTCAGCAATATCAACATCAGCAGGTTTGCCGATTACATCTTCTTCTGTTAAGCCGGTCATTCGTGTATAAGCAGGGTTGATTAAAATTCCAATACCATTTTCATCAACTACAGATATGGCATCCTGAGTAGAGTTTATTATCGCTTCAAGCATGCCCTGGATTTCTTTTAAATTAGTAATTTCTTCGGCGAGTCTGGTCACTTCCGTCTTATCTCTAAAAACAGCTACAGCTCCAATAATCTCACCATTATCTCCTTTTACTGGAACTCTATTTGTAACAATCTGGGTATCATCTACCTGTTGAAACCGATTCAATTCAGGTTCTGCATTTTCTAAAACTATATGGAGTCTTGTATTCGGAATAACCTCTCTTACGTCATAACCGATGACATCTTCCTGTTTTAGGTTTAATATACTGGCAGCAGCCTGATTAAATAGTTCAACCTGACAGTCAGAATTGATTGCTATCATCCCGTCATGGGTAGAATCAATTATAACATCTTTTTTACGGTTAATTTGTTTTAATTTATTTATCTCTTCTTTTAAACTGGCAATCTCTTCTTCTGCCATAATTTCACCTCTTCATAATACATTCCGTTCTTTAATTTTACCATAGAATCAAGCTCTGCTGCAAATTAATTGAGTTAATATGTATTTATAAAAACTGACCAGCTAATAAAGCAACTAATCCAACTAATAGAGCATTAAATATTGTATATTTAATGCAACTCTTAATTATTTCTCCTTCTTTACCTGTTATACCAACAACAGATGTGCCTAATAAAATCTTTGCTGGAGCAATGGCAGATCCCAGAGAACCTCCAATAGACTGTGTCGAGGCAATTATATCTGGTGAAAAATTAATTAAATTTGCTGTATTTACCTGAAAGGCACCAAAAAGCACATTAGAGCTGGTGTTGCTTCCAGTTAAAAAAGCTCCCAAAATTCCAATAAGTGGTGAAAACAGAGGAAAAACATTTCCGCTCACTCTAGCCATTCCTCTTGCAAAATTGAATATCATTCCAGAATCATTCATTATTGTTGACATTATCATTAGAATCAATAATGTAATTGCAGTGGAATGTCCCTTTTTATATGTAACTGCAAATATATTTTTAAGCTTAATTTTATTTAAATTTCCTTTGAAAATATAAATAATTATTCCTAGAGATGAGCTAAGCAACAAGTAAAATACTGGATGGTTAAATAACTCTATTGTAGCATATGCTGGTTCACTGGCGACCTGATGGCCCAGTCCAGTTGTAAAGCCAGGGAAAGAAAAAGATAGATTATAATCAGGTAAAAAATTGCTCAATGGACTTAATTGAAAGGTTAATATAGATCCTATCAATATTAAATATGGTGCTAATGCAGTTAAAATTGTCATTTGATTAGTCTCATAAAAAAATGCTTCTTTTAAATTTAGTTTTGAATTTTTGATTAATATAATCATAAAATATATAGAGCCAATTGTTCCTGCTAATAAAGTTGCTATATGGGCAAAACCACCAATAGCAGCGCCAACTTTAGCCAGGCTCATTAATACTGTCATTAATAATATATCTTTTATATTTTCTTTTACTACTTTCCAACCACCATATATATGGGCTGTGAATATTCCTGTTGAAAAGATTGTAACTATAAACAATAATGACATTATTATTCCTAACCTGTATGGATCTAAACCTGTTACCAGTTGAATCGTATAATATGATGAACCTATTGAGCCAAAACTTACTGACCAGGAATGTCCGACTAAAACGGCAATAACTGATGGTAATGGTTTATAGCCAATTCCAATTATTAAAGCTCCAGCAATAGCAACAGGTACTCCAAAACCAGTAACCCCCTGGATAAAACCTGAAAATGCCCAGCTTAAACCTATAAAAAGTAAAGCTCTATTTCCTCCTAATTCCTTTATAAAATTCTTAATAGTTTCAAAACCACCTGCTATATCAACTATACTATATAATAAAACTGCGCCAAGTATAATTAAAATTACATATAAACTTAAGCTGGCACCTTTGCCAGTAGAAATTATAAGTTGATTAATATTTAATTGATAAATAATAGATGCAAATATAGAAGTAATAATTAAACTAAAAAATGCTGCATTACGAGACTTTATTTTCATGTAAGACATAAGAAATAAGAGTAGAAAAATTGGCAGTGAAGCTATTGCCCACAAAAACAGATTAAACTCCATAAATGATTCCTCCTGACATAAATATAAAAAAAGAGGAGTTATCTTTTGAAATAACCCCTCTTAATTATATCATACTTCTATTTTTTATTTAAGCTTATTCATCGATAATTAGTGTTCCTGTTTCTCCCTTAAGTCCAGCACGTGCTTTTTCTAAGGAAGTAATTAAAGCCTTACGACCTTTTCCACTTTCAGCAAATTTCATTGCTGCTTTGACTTTTGGTAGCATGCTACCTGGAGCAAAATGTCCCTCTTCACAATATTTTTCTGCAGTCTCTAAATCCATCTTATCAAGATTTTTCTGCTCAGGAGTACCAAAATTAATTGCTACCTGTTCTACTGCTGTTAAAATCACTAAATAATCTGCATCCAGCAATTCAGCTAATTTCTCACTTGCATAATCCTTATCTATTACAGCAGGAACACCTTTGAGGCCACTACCAGTTTTAACAACTGGAATACCTCCTCCACCACAGGCAATAACAACTTCTCCATTAGAAACAAGATCAGAAATTATATCTTTTTCAGCTATATCGACTGGAAGTGGGCTTGGAACAACTCGTCGATAACCTCTACCGGCATCTTCAACCATATTATAACCTTTTGAAGTTCTTAAATCTTCAGCTTCTTTTTCAGTATAAAAAGCTCCAATAGGCTTACTTGGGTTCTCAAATGCAGGATCGTTCTCATCAACTATAACCTGAGTTATAACAGTTGCAGCATTTTTATTAATATCTCTGGATTTCATTTCTTCTCTGATAGCATTCTGTAAATGGTATCCTATATATCCCTGACTCATTGCTCCACATTCTGGAAAAGGCATCTCTGGAGTTCCTTCAGGTGATGCTGCAGAAACTTCAAATGCCAGGTTAATCATTCCAACCTGAGGCCCGTTACCATGGGCTAAAGTTATTTGATGACCATTTTCAAGTAGATCTACTATCGAACTTGCTGTGCTTTTAACTGCTTCCTGCTGTTCAGCAGGGTTATTCCCTAAAGCATTTCCGCCTAAAGCTATTACCATACGTGCCATAAAATCAATTCCTCCAATTTTAATTATATTTAATTTATATAGTCTTGTTTAAATATTATATTATTTTCTTAATATTTTCAAGTTTTATTTGCCTAATGTAGCTACCATTACTGCCTTTATTGTATGCATTCTATTTTCTGCCTGATCAAAAACCTTTGAATGCTCTGATTCAAAAACTTCATCAGTAACTTCCATTTCAGCCATTCCATAATCCTGATATATCTTTTCACCATTTTCAGTTTCACGGTTATGATACGCAGGTAAACAGTGGAGGAAAATAACATCTGGATTATCTGTATTATCGATCATTTCCTGGTTTACCTGGTATGGTTTTAATAATTCTATTCTATTTTCAAACTGATCTTCTTCTCCCATTGAGACCCAGACATCTGTATATATTACGTCTGCATCTTCTACACCAGCAACAGGATCTGCTGTTAATGTAACGCTACCACCGGATGCTTCAGCAAATTTTTCAGCTTTTTTAACTAATCCTTCTTCTGGCCATAAACTTTCTGGTGAACAGATTGTAACATTTAATCCGACTATTGCTCCACCGATCATTAAAGAGTTGGCCATATTATTTCTGCCATCTCCGGTATAAACAAAATTTAAACCTTCTAGATAACCGAAATTTTCTTCCATAGTCATTAAATCAGCTAAGATCTGAGTTGGATGATATTTATCAGTTAATCCATTCCAGACTGGTACTCCGGCATATTCTCCAAGTATTTCTACAGTTTCATGTTCAAAACCTCTAAACTGAATGCCATCAAAATAACGACCTAAAACTCTTGCAGTATCAGCAACAGATTCTTTTTTACCTAACTGAATATCATTTTTCCCTAAATATTCGGTGCTGGCACCTTCATCGGCTGCGCCAACAGCGAAAGCACAACGGGTTCTGGTTGATGGCTTTTCAAAAATCAAAGCAATATTTTTGTTTTCCAGTAAATCACCTTTTATCCCTGATCTTTTCTTCTGTTTTAAATCATGAGATAATTGTAATAAATATTCAATATCTTCCCTTGAAAAATCTAATAAAGTTAGAAAATTTCTTCCTGATAAATTCTTTGGCATTTTAAATTCCTCCTAATAATTTTTTATATTTTTTCTCTTACAAGAGGCATACTCATACAGCGAGGGCCTCCTCTTCCTCTAGATAATTCAGAACTAGGCATTTTATGGAGTTTGATACCTTTTTCTTCTAAAAGACGATTTGTCACATAATTTCTGGTATAAACAACTACTTCTCCAGGAGCTATTGCCAGAGTATTAGAACCATCATTCCATTGCTCTCTGCCTCCATCGATTAAATCTCCTCCTGCACATCTTATCAGTTCAACTGATTCTAATCCTAAATAAGTTTTTAATAATTCACTTAAAGTTGATTTTTCTTTACTAATCTGTAACTGGCCTTCACCATCGAGAGTTAAAGAATAAACGACCAGTGGACCTTCAATTTCAGCATGAATGGTAAATTTATCAAAATCAACCATTGTAAAGACTGTGTCAAGATGCATAAAAGCTCTTCTTGGTGGAATCTGTAAGGCCAGGACTCTATTAAAGCTTTGATCTGAACGGAGAATTTCGCTGGCAAATTGCTCAATAGCAGCTGGTTCAGTTCTTTGAGAAATTCCTAAAGCTAATACTTCTGAACTCAAAACTAGCTGATCTCCACCCTCCAGAGATTTTTTGTCATATCGACTAAACCAGCGAGGTATGTCTGCATCTTTATAATCTGGATGAAAATTAAAAATATATTCAGCAAAGATAGTCTCTCTATTTCTAGTTTCAGTCTTCATATGATTTAAACTTATTCCATTGCCTATGGTTGCAAATGGATCTCTAGTAAAATAGAGGTTTGGCATTGGATCTAAAATAAAGGGGTAATCTGTATTAACCCTATCAGCCAGTGACCTGTCAACTAAATTATCTATTTCTGTCTTCTTAATACCAGACATTAAGTTGACAATCAACTCTTTATTATTATACTTAGATAGCCAACTCTTTACAGCTTCTCTTCTATATTCATCTAAAAGCCCTGCTTCATCTAAAAACTGTTCTATAAATTTTTCTCTTACTCCAGGTTCTGCTATAGCTTCAGCAGTTAAGTCTTCAAGATATTCTACCTCAACTCCATTATCTTTAAGAATACCAGCAAAGTAATCATGCTCTTTGCGAGCAACTTCTAAATATGGAATATCATCAAATAAAAGCCTGTCTAAAAGATCTGGAGTTAACCTTTCTATTTCAAGACCTGGCCTGTGGATTAATACCTTTTTTAATCTTCCTATTTCTGATTTAACCATCAGTGGAGATTCAGCCACTGTAACCACTCCTTTATAAAGGATAATCAAAATTAAGTTTTATTAACAACCTTAGTAGTTAGTACGATATCAGTATAATATTCTGACAACAATTTGTCAAGAATTTTATTAAAAATTTCTTCTTAATTTACTTAAATTAGGCCCAAATTTCTTATCTAACTCTTCTCCAAGTTCTTTATTAATTTCAGAAATATAAATATCATGACTGATAAAGCTTTTTGCCATCAACATAAAAGCCTTATTTTGAGTCCAGATAGCTTCCGTCTCTTCACTGCCAAATGAACCAAAAAAACAATTCTGTTTATCTGCAATAACTGTAAGCCAGCGACCTTCCTCTGTTGCAGATTTACTCAGACCCTCAAGCCTGTGATAGAAAACTTCACCTGGAAGTTCAGTTGATTCACCGTAGAAAACTGTTGTTATTGAAACATTTCTAGCTTCTGCTTTAATTAATTCATCTTTTATTCCCTCTAATTCTTCTTCCCATATTTCCATAAGTAAACTTTTTTCTGCATCCTGAATTATTTCTTTAGCTTTATCCAGACAGCTCTGCTCTCCCTGAAAATGCCACATATAATCAATATCAGGTTGCTGTCCTATATCTGTAAGTTCATCTTCTAATGTTGATAAATTTTCTTCTAATTTTTTCCTATAGCGGCTAATAAATTCTTTTAATGGCAACGGAGAATAATGAACTGGATTACTGCCTTGAGCAATTATTATTCCTTCTTCAACTAGACCCTTAACTGTCTCATATATTTTTGATTGTGGTACTCCAGATTGCTTACTTATCTCATATGCACTGATTCCACTCTCTTCCAACAAAGTTATATATGTTTTGGCCTCGTATTTATTAAAACCTAATTGTGCCATCCTATCTAATATTTCTTTCTCTTTTTGATTAGCCATATTATCATCTCCTAAAGTTAAATCATATTATACAAGAATTAATTTAAATAAAAAAAGCCTGATCAGAAACTTAACATTCTAATCAGACTTAAATTATTAAAAAAGCATGATCCTCCTTGAGTAAATCAAATTATATCTGATAATTATTACAATCAAATGAAACAAATATGTATATTCAAAAAAACATTATAACCTTTTCTTAGCTTCTATCCTAACAATATCGGCAACTTTGGCTACAAACTGTGAATTAGTCGGTTTACCTCTTGAACTGGTAATAACATTGCTAAAAAATTTATCAAGCATTTGTTTATTACCCTGTTCCCAGGTAAGATCTATAGCATGCCTTATCGCTCTTTCAACCCGACTTGATTTAGAATTAAAGCTTTCTGCAATTTTAGGATACAGCTTTTTTGTAATGGCACCTAATAGTTCGACCTCATCAACTACAAGTTCAACCGCTGTTTTTAAATACAAATACCCTTTTATATGAGAAGGTACTCCAAGCTTATGAAAAATCTCTGTAATTAATATATCAAGATCTAAATTTTCATTACTTTCTTTGTTACTTCCAATTGAATCATCATTTTTAAACTCTATAATGTCAAAACTATTTAATTCAGGATTGGGATTAATTAATTGTTCCAACCTATAAGTTAATCTTTCCAATTCAAACGGTTTCATAACTACATAATCTGCACCTAAATTTCCTGCTTCTCTGGTAACACTCTCTTTTCCAAAAGCAGTTAATAAGATTATTTTCATATCAAAAAAATGTTCAAAGTCCTGAAGTTCTTTCATGACTTCTAAACCATCTAAATGAGGCATTATCAAATCCAGAAGCAATATATCAGGTTTAATTGTATTAATTAAATTAAGAGCTTCTTTCCCGTCATGGGCTTTCCCGGCAACAGTAAATTTACTGTTTTTAGATAAATGATCTTCAACTAACTGACAGAAATGTTTATTATCATCAATTATCGCAATCTTTGTAGTTTCCTCCACAAACATGCCCTCCTGATTAAATATTTTAAATATATACCCTAAATATTTTGACCGTATTAATATAATTCTTCATATAACTTAAAAGACCTTCATAAACAATCAAATTTTTTGAGAAATTAAATTGATGCTTTAATAGATTCGGCATCTTCTATTAATTCACTGGCATGTTTTAGGCTAGTCTCAGTTTTTTTATCTCCACTTATCATTCTGGCAATTTCCTCTTCTCTTTCAATTTCACTTAATCTATCAATCTTTGTTTTTGTTATCTGGTCTTCAGTCTCTTTATAAATATAAAAATGACGATCAGCTAAAGAAGCTATCTGAGGAAGATGAGAAATAGAAATTACCTGTCTATCTGTTGAGATACTATATAATCTAGCTGCAACCTGTCTGGCTGTTTCTCCACCTACACCAGTTTCTATTTCATCAAATATAATTGTTCTAACTTTATCATATCCTGCAATTATACTTTTAAAAGCTAGCATAATTCTAGAAATTTCTCCACCTGATGCAATCTTGGAAAGTTCCTTTAGCTCACCACCTAAATTAGTTGATATTAAAAATTTTACTTTATCCCTTCCTTTAGGGGTTATTCCAGCTTTTTGAAACTCAACTTCAAATCTTGCATCTTTCATAGCAAGATCTTTTAACTCTTTAATCATCTCATTTTCAAGCCACTGAGCCTGTTGCTTTCTAGCTTTTGAAATTTCTTTATCTAAACTCTCATATTCTGCTTTTAACTTATTCTCTTTTATTTCTAGGCTGGAAAGCTTATCTTCAATGCTTTCTAGCTCTTCTCTTTCTTCAATCAAATTATTTTTATAACTTAAAATTTCAGAGATTGTCTCACCGTATTTCCTGCGCATTGTATTGATTATATCCAGTCTCTCTCTTAATTCAGATAATTCATTCTTATTATAATCAATCTGATCATGATAATCCTGCAATTGAAAGTTTAATTCCTGCAGAGAATAAAAACTCTGATCTGCCAGTTCAGATAATTCTTTGATATCATCATCAAATTCAACTATCTTTGATAAATTACTACTAATTGTTCCTAATTGATCTAATAAAGCTTTTTGATTATGTTGATCTCCAGATATTGAATCTATTGCTTTATAAATAGTTGCAGAGATATCTTCAATATTTTCAAGCCTCTTTAACTTTGATTCAATTTCTTCTAATTCTCCTGCTTTTAAGTTAGCTGTTTCGATTTCGTCTAGTTGATATTCAATGATATCAAGTCTTCGAGCCCTTTCGCTAGCCTGTTGATTTAACCTTTCTTTCTCTTCTAAAATCTCTTTTAACTGATAATATACATCTTCAATTTCTAATAATTTATCCTTGGTTTCTCCAGGTAAAAGCTCATCTAAAAGTTCTATATGGTATGAGTTCTGCAAGAGGTTCTGATGTTCATGCTGACCATGAATATCAACAAGAAATTCAGCAACTTCTTTAATTAATTTTAAAGGCACTAACTGACCATTAATCCGGCAGCGATTTCGGCCATTTCTTCTAATTTCCCTTGATAATAAAAGCATTTCAGGATCTAACTCAACACCAGCTTTTTTTAAGATATCTTTTAATTTAGCTGGTAAATCAATAAAATAGCTGGCTTCTATATAAGCAGCCTCTTTACCATTCTTTATAATATCGGTTCTTGCCCTTGAACCAAAAAGCATTTCTAGTGCACCAATAATTATTGATTTACCTGCTCCAGTTTCTCCTGTTAGAATATTTAAACCTTCAGAAAATGATAAACTTAAATGTTCAATAATGGCAAAGTTTTTAACCTGGAGATCACCAAGCATATCTTTACCTCCTAATCACTAAGCAATTTTTTGAATTTGTCTAAAACCTCTTCTGCTTTGTCCTTGGGTTTTACAACTAAAAATATAGTATTATCACCTGCTACAGTACCTAATACATCATCCCAGCGAGAATTATCTATTGCTGATGCTAGACCCCCTGCTGTGCCCTGTACAGTTTTTAATACAATTATGTTATCACTATAATCTAAATCAATCACAAAATCCTGAAACATTTTCTGTAACCAGCCCTGAACCTGTCCTTTAGAGTTATTGGATCTTATTGCATACTTATATTCTCCATCTCCATCTGGAACCTTAATTAAACCCAGCCTTTTAATATCTCTAGATATAGTTGCTTGAGTTACATTAACACCTTCTTCTTCCAATAATAAGCCTAATTCTTCCTGAGTTGCAACATCTCTATTTTTAATAATGTTTAATATTTTTAACTGTCTTCTATTTTTCATTATTACACCACCTGAATTATTTTATATCATGCCAATCCTCATTTTTTCTCTCAAGATTCTGTAAAAATTTCGTTCTGGAAATTTAACCAGAGTAACATCATGGGGGGCCTTTTTTATCTTAACCTGATCCCCATTACGTAAATCAAAGCCACACCTTCCATCAATTGATATTTTCATATTACTACCTGCAACTTCTAAATCTGCAAGAACTTCATCATTTCCACCAATAACTAAAGGTCTGATATATAAATTATGAGGGCTTATTGGAGTGATAACCAAAACTTCAAGACCTGGATGAATAATTGGACCTCCTGCAGATAATGAATATGCGGTTGAGCCTGTTGGCGTCGAGACAATTAAACCATCACCTTTAAAGCTGCTCACAAACTGATTATTAATAAATAATTCCACGCCAATCAAATTAAAATTTGCACCTCGATTAATAACAACATCATTAAGACCAAAACCATTATAAACTTCACAGTTATCCCTGTATACCTCAGCAGTTATCATCATTCTATTTTCTATCTCAAATTCATTTTTAAGAATTAGATCAATAGCTTTTTCAACTGCCTCTACTTCAATTACAGTCATAAAGCCAAGACTGCCAATATTAATGCCTAATAAAGGTATATCAGAACCGGCAAAATGCCTGGCTGCTCTAAGTAAAGTTCCATCTCCTCCAAACAATGCAACAAAATCAACTTTTTCTCTTAATTCTTTGAAATTAGCTTTTTTCTCTTTTTCATTAAGGCAATCTGCTGAACGACTTTCAACTAAATAATCAATCTCATTTTTCTTGAGATAGTCAATTAATTTTTCTGCCATTTTAATAGCTTCATCTTTTTTTATATTTATAAAAATTCCTACTGTCGAAATAAGAATCAACCCCTCAGTTTTTCATCAGCTTCATTAATTATTTTATTAATTAAATTATGCCATTGACTTTCAATTTTTAAGTTATTACTGGATTTATATTCTGCATATAACAAGTATTCTATGTTACCACTACTAGCTCCAGTAATAGGAGAAAAAGTTAAGTCTAGTAATTTAAATCCTTCATTAGCAATAACCTTACTAACCTCTATTAAAACTCTTTTATGGACTTTCGTATCTTTAACAACCCCACCTTTACCAACATTTTCTGGGCCTGCTTCAAACTGAGGTTTCACTAATGTCACAAGCTTTGTGTCTTTTTTGCAGAAAAATTTAGCTACAGGAATAATCAACTTTAAAGATATAAAGGAAACATCACAGACAACAATATCAAAATCAGCTGGCAAGTCTTCCTTTTTTAATAGCCTGAAATTAGTTTTTTCATTGACTTTAACTCTATCATCCTGCCTTAACTTCCAGGCAAGTTGATTATACCCACTATCAACAGCATATACCTCTTTCGCTCCATTTTGGAGCAAGCAATCAGTAAAACCACCAGTGGAAGAACCTATATCAAGGGCCTTCATTCCATTAGGATCAATTGAAAAATAGTCTATTGCCCTGGCTAATTTATGACCACCTCTGCCGACATATCTATCCTTTTCCTCAACATCTATTTTTGCCTCCAGAGAGATCTGAGTTCCAGCTTTATCAACAATTTCATCATCAACTTTTACCTCTCCAGCCATAATAGCTCTTTTAGCCTTATTTCGGCTTGGGAAATAGCCTCTTTCAGTTAAAACAATATCAATTCTTTCTTTGTTTTTCATTTTATTTGCCCTCTAAAATATTAAGAATAAATTCTTTTATACCTCTAATACTTAAATCATAATAATCTCTCATCTCATTTTGGCCACCATGTTCTACAAACTTATCTGGAATTCCCATTCTTTTGATAAGTTTCTGCTGAAGCTTATTATCAGCTAGTAATTCCATTACAGCAGATCCAAAACCACCATTGAGGCTATTTTCTTCAACTGTAATTATATAATCATATTTTTGAGCCAGTTCAATAATTTCTTCAGGCAAAGGTTTAACAAATCTGGCATTATAAAGACCAATTTTAGATTTGTTATCTTTTAGATCTTCAATTGCCTCTCTGGAAGGGTGCACCATAGAACCTATAGCAATAACTAGAATTTTATTGCCATCTAAAAGAAGCTCACCTTTACCAACCTTTATTTCAGACCTGGAATAATCTAAATCAATTCCTAAGCCTTCTCCTCTGGGGTATCTTACTGCAGCAGGGTTATCAAGTTTATGACCTGTTTTAATCATTTCAACTAATTCCTGCTCATCTTTTGGAGCCATTACTGTTAAATTTGGGACAGCTCTAAGATAACTTAAATCAAATTGCCCCTGATGAGTTTCACCATCACTACCTACTATTCCTGCTCTATCAATTCCAATAGTTACTGGAAGGTTCTGTAAAGCTAAATCATGTATTAACTGATCATAGCCTCTTTGCAGGAAAGTAGAATATAAAGCTACAATAGGTCTCATGCCTCCCCGAGCCAGACCAGCCGAGAGCGTAAGAGCATGCTGCTCTGCAATTCCTACATCATAAAACCTTTCAGGAAATCTTTCTTGAAATAAATCTAATCCAGTTCCAGCAGGCATAGCTGCAGTAATACCAACAACTCTCATGTCTTCTTCAGCTAATCTAGTTACTGTTTCACCAAAAACCTGACTATAAGTTATATTTGTTTTAGTTTTTTCAGACTCACCATTTTCTATCTTAAAAGATCCAACTCCATGATAATCACTGGGGCAACTCTCTGCGGGATAGTAACCTTTCCCTTTTATGGTATTAACATGGATAACAACAGGCCCATTAATCTTATCAGCCTGCTCAAATATTTTTATTAAAGCTTCAATATCGTGCCCAGGCACTGGTCCTAAATAAGTATAGCCCATTTCTTCAAATAAAACCCCTGGAACTAACAAATATTTCAAGCTATCTTTAGCTTTATCCATAGTTTTAAACATCCCAGAACCTATTCCTGGAATTGAATTTAATAAATCTCCCATTTCGCCAGAAATCTTTCTTAAAGAAGGATCAGTTCTTAATTTAGCTAAATAATTAGATAAAGCGCCAACATTTTTAGCAATAGACATATCATTGTCATTTAAAACTATATTAAAATCTTTTTCTAAGTGGCCCCCATGATTTAAAGCCTCAAAAGCCATACCTCCAGTAATTGCTCCATCACCAATCACAGAATAGATTCTTTCTGAACTGCCTCGGTGATCTCTAGCACAGGCCAGGCCAAGTGCAGATGATATAGAGGTTCCACTATGACCAGTTTCAATTATATCATGTTCACTTTCTTTTAATTTTGGATAACCACTTAAGCCATTTCTTTTTCTTATCGAAGTCATTTTATCTTTTCGGCCGGTTAATATTTTATGAGTATAGCTCTGATGACCAACATCCCAGACTATCTTATCTTTTGGGCTGTTCAGATGTTTATGGAGTGCTATAGTTAACTCTACAACACCTAAGTTTGAAGCCAGATGTCCACCTGTTTCAGAAACAGTACAGATTAAAAAATCCCTTATTTCATCAGATAGCTGAGTTAATTCTTCGTTTGTCAACTCATTTAAATCATCTGGGTGATTTATATTATTTAATAAATCTTCCATCTATTTATTTCACCTCTTTAATAAAAATGCGACTTACTTTAATGAAGTTTAAAAACCGGCTAACATTAAAAGTGATTTCTTCAGCTTTCTTAATTCCATAGTATTTGCAAAATGCCTTGCCACCTACAGTTAAAGAAGCAATAAAACCAATCATCAATAAATTAACAATCGTCTCAGGCCAGATAACTTCTTCTAATATCTGGAGAACAATTATAGCACCAATAGCTCCACTAACAGTTCCACAAATATCGCCTATTATATCACACATTAAACTTGCTACTTTATCTCCACGCCTTACTAGCCAGAGCCCTATTTTGGCTCCTGATATTTTTTTTGAGGCCATAGCATTAAAGGGTTCTTCTCTAGCAACAGTTGCTGCTACCCCAACCATATCTGATAATATACCAGTAATAATAATTAGAAGTAGGACAAAAAATGCAGGCAATAGATCTAAATCAGTAATTCTGGTCTGAGATAAAAATGAAACAACAACAGCTAACCAGAATGTCAGGAGAGCAATAAATAAACTGCTCTTAAAATTTTGCACAAATCCCACCTCATATTAAATATTATAATACAAAAAAATAAAGTACAGGTGATAGCAGAGCAGATAAATGCTGCCACTTAGGTCCAGTTGGTTTTCCCCCTGGCTACTATTCTGTCACCAGAATAGTGGTTTCCCTTTAAAGCCAGGCTGCAGAGTCACCTTCTGCAGGACTGGATTGCCACTTAGTAGACACTTTAATCCCTGCCCTGCCCCTAAAGACAGTCTAGAGGTTTTCCCTGACAGCTTTATACTATTCCTAGCTTCTTTTGCAGTTACGGTTTCCAGTGGCTAGCAAATAATACCTGGATCCAGGGTATTATCGCCTTCCACTATCCCCGCAACCACGCAAAGCAGGCTACACTGCCTCGGATCTCTCCGAAGACAGGTTCACTAGTTAATAATTTCAATTAACTAGCCTCCACGGGATAGGGGTCTACGCCCACATGCCATTGTGGATCGCCCCAGTCCCTTAACCCCCAGCAATGACCCTCGACTGGGCGTCAACAGCCATCACCAGGGACTTCATTTATATGCCGGAAACGGATTTTTAGGCCCGTCTTCAGAATAGTTGAGCTGACTAGAATACTGCATCACCTGTAATTCAGGATAATTATATCATATAAATACTAGTATTAAAAGACCAATTTATATTTATACATTTTATTTATTTAATTAATATTGCCGCTCTAAGATAAACTTTAATAAATCCCTTAATACATCAGCCTTTTCATTGAAAACATTCAAAGCTTCAAGCCCTTCATTCACAGCTTTTTCAGCTTCTTTTTTAGATTTTTCAAGGCCAATTAAACCTGGGTAAGTTGATTTTCCTCTTTCGAGATCTTTCCCAACTTCTTTACCTAATGTTTTTGTGTTTCCAATAACATCAAGAATATCATCAGTTATTTGAAAAGTTAAGCCTAATTTTTCTGCATAAATCTCTAAGGCATTTAATTCTTCTTCTGTATAATCACTACAATAAACACCAGCTAGAACTGCTGCTTTAAATAAAGCACCTGTCTTTGCTCGGTGAATTTTCTTTAAACCTGTTAAATCTACAGGTTCCTCTTCAGCCTGTAAATCTAAAACCTGGCCAGCAACCATACCATTAGGCCCTGCAGAATCAGCCATTAGCTCAATAAGTTTACATCTTCTATCAGGATCTAAATTTAATTTTGCTAATATTTTAAAAGCATAGGTTAACAAACCATCACCAGCTAAAATAGCCATTCCCTCACCATATACTAGATGATTTGCTGGTTTTCCTCTCCTTAAATCATCATCATCCATTGCCGGCAGATCATCATGAATCAATGAATAAGTATGAATTAATTCAAGGGCTGCACCAGACAAACTTGCAGCCCTTTCATCACCCTCTAATAATTTAGCAGTCAAGAGAGTCAAAACAGGTCTTACTCTCTTACCACCCGATAATAATGAATATTCCATTGATTCCTTTAAGGCCGGTACAATTTCCTCATTCTTAAAGATATTTTCAAGAAGGGTTTCAACCTTTTTAGCTTCATCTTCAAGAATACTTTTTATCTCAACCATCAAATGTACCTCCCTGTACTAATTCATTTCCTCAAGTTTTTTAATCTTCCAGTCAAGCGCACCTACCGGGCAGGCTTCTATACATTCACCACATTCTTCACAACTTACCGGTAATGGTTCACCAAAGGCTGTTCCAATCTTAGTTTCATAACCTCTATTTTTAAAGCCTAATAAATATTCATTTACAACCTCATTACAAATTTTAATACAGATACCACATTTAATACATTTACCTGGGTCCATGATTATTTGTGGATGTTCAATATTATAAGAATGATCCATTTTAATATTATCTTTAAAGTGCTCAGGATCAGCTCCAAATTCTTCTGAATGCTCTTTTAATTTACAATCCGTCTTGGCTGTACAACTACATTCAAAACAACGCTCACCTTCCTGGGCAATTTCTTCTTCAGTAAAAGTATAACTAACTTCTTTAAAAGTTGAAATTCTTTCAGATAATTCTATTAAACTCTGTTCTACTCTTTCCTTTTGTTCAGGTTCCTTAAGATAGATTAGCTCATCCTCATTTAAAGACTGCCAGTAACCTCTAGAAACATTAATCTGGTATTCAGGGTTATACTCTTCACCAGCTAAATAAGCTTTAATACCTAAAGCTGCTCTTCTACCACCGGCAACAGCTTCAACAACTGTTGCTGGTCCACTAACACAATCTCCAGCAGCAAAAACTGACTGATCAGCCTGGCAGTTATTTTCATTAACATCAACATCGCCCCATTGGTTAGTAGGAACATCCTCTGGTGCAATAGTTTTCTGACCAATAGCAGCTATAACTGTATCAGCTTCAATTTCAAACTCACTTCCTTCAATTGGAATAGGTCTTCTCCTGCCAGACGCATCAGGCTCACCTAATTCCATTTTAATGCATTCTAAGACTAACCTGCCATTATCTTTTTCTCTTAAGCTAATTGGCTGAGTTAAGAATTGAAAATCACAACCTTCTTCCCTTGCCTCATCAATTTCAATCTGTTCAGCAGGCATCTCCTTTTCTGTTCTTCTATAGAGACAGGAGACTTTTTTATCTGTTAATCTGAGTGATGTACGAACACAGTCCATTGCTGTATTTCCGCCACCAACAACCAGGGTTTCACCTGGGTCTCTCTTAGCTTTCCAGCCATCGTGAGCAATCTCTTCAAGATATTCAATCCCATCATAAGCAAGCTCTTCACCTTCAGTTCTCATAGAGCTTGATTTCCAGCTGCCAACAGCAACTACAACTGCATCATATTCTTCTTTCAAATCAGATAATTCAATATCTTTACCAAGCTCCTGATTGCATTTAAATTCAATTCCACCCATTTTATTAAAATGATCTAGTTCCTTGTCAAGTAAATCTTTAGGTAGCCGATATTCTGGAATTCCATATCTTAACATGCCACCTGGTTCAGGCATTCTATCAAATAAAACTGAACCTATCCCTTCAATTCTTAAAAAGTAAGCTGTTGCAAGACCAGCAGGCCCTGCACCAATTATAGCGACTTTTTCATCTTTTAACTCTTTCATATCTTCCATATATTCTTCATAATGAAGATCAGCAGCTAACCTTTTAAAATCATTTATAGCTACAGCATCTTCTTTGACATTTCTTCTACAATCCTTTTCACAGAATCTAGGACAGACCCTGCCAATACTAATCGGCAAAGGTATCCTTTGCTTGATAATATCTAAAGCCAGCAAATGATCACCTTCTCTTCCAGCTCTAACATATTCTTCAACTTTTGCATGAGCTGGACAGGCTATAGTACAGGGAGCCTCACAATCCCCACTATGCTCAGATAATAATAAATTTAAGGCTGTCTGTCTCATATCATCTACTTCATGACCTGATGCAGTAATATTCATGCCATCCTGTACAGGATTTGAACATGAAGGCAACCAGTTACCAGTATTTTCATCTTTAACAATACAGACGAAACAGGAAGTATTAATACCAACTCTATTATCATGACATAATGTTGGAATATCTATTTTATGTTCTTTAGCTACTTCCAAAACTGTCTGACCTGGATTAGCTAATAACTCCTGACCATCAATAGTTATTTTAATTTCAGACATCTATTCTTCCTCCCTTTTAACCCGGGATATTGCATCTACCGGACAAACCTCAATACAACTATTACAACGGGTACATATCTCATTATCAACTACAAAATCATCACTTATTGCATCTACAGGACAGACTTTAATACACTGTCCGCATTCAATACAGGTTTCCTGATCGAGATATACATCAACTAATGCTGTACATTCCATAGCAGCACAATAACCTTCATCTACATGAGCCATATATTCATTTTTAAAGAAATTTAAAGTTGATAAAACAGGTTTGGGAGCTGTCTGCCCCAGACCACAGAGTGAACCCTTAATTATTTTATCACCAAGATCACTTAAAAGTTGAACATCTTCATGACTGCCTTCTCCACCAGTAATTCTTTCTAATGTCTCTAACATTCTTTTGGTTCCAATTCTACAGAAAGTACATTTTCCACAACTCTCTTTTGTTGTAAACTCTAAAAAGTAACGAGCTGTTTCAACCATACAGCGTCCTTTATTTATTACAATTAAGCCTCCTGAACCCATAATTGCTCCAAGCTCAGTGAGAGAATCGTAATCAATTGGAGTATCAAAATGTTCTTCAGGTATACAACCACCACTAGGTCCGCCAATTTGAACTGCCTTAACAGAACCTTCTTCTGCACCTCCAATATCATAAACAACTTCACCAATAGTTATACCCATTGGTACTTCAACAAGGCCAGAATACTCAAGATCTCCAGCCAGAGCAAAAAGTTTTGTTCCTGTGCTATTTTCAGTTCCAATCTGTGAATATTTTTCTCCACCATCTCTAATAATAAGGGGAATATTAGCCAGAGTTTCAACATTATTAATCATGGATGGTCTGCCTTTATAACCGTAATCAGTTGGATAAGGAGGACGAAATCTTGGAGTCCCTCTCTTGCCTTCTAGAGAATGGATTAAAGCCGTCTCTTCTCCACAAACAAAAGCTCCTGCCCCTTCTTTTACAGTTATTTTAACATCTTCCCCATTTAGATTATTATAGCCTGCTTCTTCAAGTTGTTTTATAGCAATATTTAAATTTTTAACAGCCAGTGGATATTCAGCCCTGCAATAAATAAACATTCTATTAGCACCTGTTGCATAAGCACCAATTAACATTCCTTCTAATAATTGATGTGGTATAGACTCCATTGTTGAGCGGTCCATGAATGCCCCAGGATCACCTTCATCAGCATTACAGATTAAAACTTTATCTTTTTCATCTTTATCAGCTAAAAAACTCCATTTTAAACCAGTTGGAAATCCTCCACCGCCACGACCTCTTAAACCTGAGGTTTTGACTTCATCAACAATCTGAGCAGGCTCCATTTCTAAAGCTTTTTTAAGAGCAGAATATCCATCATTTTCTTCATATTCTTCAATAGAAATCGGGTTAATCTTACCTGCCAGCTCAGTCACATATAATTTCTCTTTCTTCTCTCTATTAGCAGGACTTTCAAAACGAGAATAATCTTCTAAATTAAGCATTTTATTAATAAATTCTTCTTCTGGTTCAACCTCTTGATAAAAATATGATCCATCTTCAGTCTCTATTTCAACAAGTGGCTCAGCATGACAGTGGCCAATACATCCAACTTCAACAATTTCAGCATCAGGATTCATCTCTATCATCTTTTCTTTAACCTCTCCTGCACCAGCAGCAATTCCACAGCTGGCCATTCCAACTTTTATTCTTTTAACCATTGTCAGCCTCCTCCTTCTGGCGATAATCATTTAAGATTTTCAATAACTTTTTCCTTGTTAAATTACCATATACTTTACCATTAATACTAATTACAGGAGCAAGACTGCAACAACCCAGACAGGCAACAGCATCCATTGAGAAAATACCGTCTTCATCAGTCTCACCATCTTCTATTCCTAATTCATCAGTAATCCAATTTAAAACTAAGCTTGAACCTTTTATATGACATGCAGTCCCATCGCAGACTGCAATCTTATATTTTCCTGGCGCTATTCTCTTAAACTGAGTATAAAAACTTACAACACCTTCTACCTCTACTGGAGCCATAGAAAAAGCCTCACTAATCTCTTCAATATCTTTATCTGATATGTAACCCTCTAGTTCCTGTCTTTTTTGAAGGGCCTTAATTAAATTGGATTTATTTTTCCCTAACTCTTTTAAATCAGGCATGTTAATCATCCTCCTGTTTATTATTATCTTCTCCTGGCAAATCAAATGAAATAATTTTATTGAATTCTCCATCTTCTTTAACAATCTGTTCTAGTTTTCCTTCAGCCTGATCTAATTCCTCCTGACAAAATTTAATCAATTTTAAACCCTCATTAAACTTATCCATAGCTTCATCAAGCGAAAGAAGATCGCTATCAAGCTCTCTGACTATTGCATCTAATTTATCAATTGCCTCTTCAAAAGAAAGTTTATCTTTATCAAGCTTTTCAGTCATTACTGGCCTCCTTAATTTTCTTAACTTCACTTAATACCTGGCCATTATTAAGTAATGTCTTTATTAAATCGCCTCTTTTTAAATCATCTACAGATGATACAACCTCAGTTCTATCTTCTTCTAGTTTTTCAGTAATTGAATAACCTCTTGATAATATTTTTAATGGACTTAAACCATCTAGTTTTAAAGATAACTTAGCTATTTCATCATGTTTGTCTCTAAAATAATTCTCCATGGCCGTACTAAACTCATTACTAATATTATCAAATTCCTGTCTTTGATCAGAGATAATTAACTCAGGATTTCTCCAGATTCTATTTTTTAAAATATATCCTAGTTCTTTCCTGGCGTCTTTTACCTTCTTGTTAATTTTATAATATAATTGCTCATTTAAATTTTTAAACCTATTTCTGATACTAACCATATCTCTAACAGCAAGCTCAGCTGCAGCTGAGGGAGTAGGAGCCCTTAAATCTGCAGCCATATCGGCAATAGTAAAATCTGTTTCATGGCCAACCCCGGATATTATCGGAGTTTTTGCCTCAACAATTTCCCGGGCTAAAATTTCATCATTAAAAGACCAGAGATCCTCTAAAGAACCTCCGCCCCTTGATAAAATAATCAAATCAATATCATCTCTACTATCGAGATATCTAAGAGATTCTATAAGTTCTCCAACTGATTCACTACCCTGAACTCTAGCTGAAGCAACTAGAATTGATACCCTGGAATCTCTCCTATTTATAACAGAAATTATATCTCTAATTGCTGCTCCACCTGCAGAAGTGACAAGCCCAATCTTTTTAGGAAACTCAGGAATTGGTTGTTTGTTTTCATCAGCAAAAAGGCCTTCTTTCTCTAATTTTTCTTTAAGCATTAAAAACTTCTGATAAAGATCTCCTTCACCTTCTTCAGACATAGCCTCTACATATAACTGATATTCACCTCTAGGTACATAGAGATCTATATAACCAAAAGCTCTAACTTTCTGACCGTCTTCAGGCTGAAAATCAAGATTATAATTATTCCCTTTAAACATAACTGCATTAATCTTTGAATCATCATCTTTTAAACTAAAATACATATGACCAGAACGGTGGTGGTGAAAATTAGAAATCTCACCAACCACCTCAATCTGATTTAAAATGTCATCATTTTTCAATAGTTGCTTTATATATCTTGTTACTTCTGAAACAGTAAAATGTTTAGACTCCATGATACTCCCGAGCTTTAACGGTATTCTTCATTAGCATAGCTATAGTCATTGGACCTACTCCACCAGGTACTGGAGTAATTGCACCAGCTCTTTCATAAGCTGAATCATATTCAACATCGCCAATTAATTTACCATCAACTCTATTGATACCAACATCGATTACACAGGCTCCTTCTTTAACCATTTCACCTGTAATAAAGTTAGGTCTACCAACTGCAGCCACCAGAATATCTGCATCAAGAGTTTCAGCTTTTAAATCTTTAGTTCTCGAATGACAAACAGTTATAGTTGCATTTCTTTCCAGTAATAAATGGGCAACTGGCTTACCAACAATATTACTCCTTCCAACAATTACAGCATTCTTGCCTTCTATGTCTACACCCTTTCTTTCAATCAACTCAATAATACCTAAAGGTGTACATGGATCAAATCTAAGTAAGTCCTTCTGACCGCTAAATAGTCGTCCAGTATTGATTGGATGAAAACCATCAACATCTTTTCCCGGATCAATAGCTTCAATAACGGCCAGCTCATCAATATGATCTGGAAGAGGTAGCTGGACTAAAATACCATCAATCCTGTTATCATTATTCAGTTGATCAACTAAATTAAGCAATTCTTCCTGACTAATACTGGAATCTACATCATGAAGTTCTGAATGGATCCCAATCTCTTCAGCTGCCTTCTCCTTCATGCCAACATATGTTTCGGATGCAGGATTATCACCAACTAAAACAACTGCAAGCCCGGGAACTCTCCCCTCTGCTTTTTGATCACTTATCTGGCTCTTAAGTTCCTCTCGAATATTTTTCGCAATCTGCTTTCCATCAATTACTTTATCCATCTTTTTACCTCCTAAGTATATTTAATTAAAATTAAAATTTTTAACTCTCGCTACTAAAATACCATTATAAACTATTCTTTGCAAGTTTACATATATTCTGTTAACAATAAAACTTTCAAAAAGCCTGCTTCTAAGCAGGCTAGTTTGTTATTAAATCTTTCCTAAAATTCCATTAATAAATGAAGTGGATTTATCTGAACCATATTCCTTTGCAAGTTCTACAGCTTCATTTATAGCAACAGCCTGTGGCACCTTAGGATTATATTTAATTTCAAAAATAGCCAATCTCAAAATATTTCTATCAACCCTGGCCATCCGATTAATATTCCAACCAATAGCATTTTCATTAATTAAGCTATCAATCTTAATTAAATTATGGCAAACCCCTTTAATCAAATCTTCATGGTACATATCTTCACTTTCCAGATCATTAAAAAGGTTTAAAGGTACACCAATATCTTCTATAGAACAACCTTCTTTTAATTTCTCTTTACAATCTAATGAATACAAATATTGTAAGGCTAACTCTCTTTCTTGATGTCGCGAAAGATATTTCATCTAAATATTCACCAACTAACAATTTATTTATTATTTATTCAAAACCCTATTCAAAATTTTAACAATATCATCATTTAAATCATCTCTATTGCCAATCAAAAAGCCTATTACTGTAAATGCTAATATAACAAGAGTCTTAAAAATCCCAATTGTAAAAATTAATATTGCTAAAATTAAACCTAACAAAGCACCAGTAATTTCAGACCTATAATTAAATATAAACTCTTTAAATAATTCTTTTAATTCTGGCCTGGAATCAGAACCATTCATTAACTATCAACCCCCTTTACAAAGAGGCTTATTTTAAAAAAGTTATTCTTTGCTATCAAAGTCATTTAAAAAATCTTTAGCATCAGACTTATCTTTAGCATTCAGTTTTTCCTCTTCTTCAGATATATCATTCTGGGCATCTAAATCAGATTCTTCTTTAATTTCAACTTCGCTTTTTTCTTTCTTAATTTTATTCTTTTTAGATAGAGAATCTACATTATCAATTAAAACCTTAATCTCAGCTAGATCTGTACCAACAGTTTCATTTAATCTCTCTTTTATCGAATCCTTTAAATTAGAACTAACTTCAGGAATTGATTGATTACCTTTTACAGTAATCACAAGCTCAATATAAAGCCGATTCTGTCTGGTATCCAGTTTAATGTCCTTAATATCAATGCCTTCCTGTTCTAAAGTAACAGTTCTAACAATTTTATCAATAGCTTTTAAGGAAATATTAATATCTCCATTTTTACCTGTCTGTAAAATTGTCGCTTCATCTCTACTTTTCAAAAGTGGATATATAGCTATTGCTGAAATTATTGTTATTACAAGGAAGATAATACCTAAAATATAATTTTGATAAAGATCCTGTTCAACTAAACTTAAAAAAGCTTCACCAGTTAAGCCAAAACTATAAATAGTAAATAGTAATGAAATAAACATTAATATAATAAGGAGAATAACTGTTATTAACTTATGAATTATCTTCATCTAAATCCTCCTCCTCTTTTTCATCTTCATCAAAATCAATATCATCTTTTTCTTCACCTTCAGGGAAATTAACTCCCTGTACATGTATATTTACTTCTATAATGTTTAGGCCTGTCATGGCCTCCAGGGTCCTTTTCACCTTATCCTGAATTTTCCATGCCAGATCTGGTATAGAATACTCGTATTCAAGAATCAAATAAAGTTCAACCTTTACTTCATTATCATCTTTATCAATCTTTACACCTCTTGAGAGGTCGCTTCTTCCTAAAACATTAGCCAGTCCCCCGGCAAAACCACCACTCATCGAATAAACACCTTCGATTTCTATGACTGTCAGGCTTGCAATTATTCCAATAACATCATCTGAAATCGATATTTCACCTATTTTTTTATTGGGCATAATATAACACCCCTTCTCTGTAAAGCTTAATATCTATTCCTTTATCTCTTTTAATAAATCATTTTCATTTTCATAATCTCCAACAATGATGGCTCCAACCAACTCTCCAGAATCATCTTCAAAAATACGACAATAGGTTCTCTCATCATCAACATCAAGCCTTGAATCTACATCTTCACTTTCAGATAAAACACCTATTGAAACAACATTAACATCAGCAACTTTTAAGTTATGTGATGGAACAAAACCAGTAAATTCAGCATCTTTACCAACCATGACTTTTCCAGCGACTCGGCCTTCCTCCATTGAAGGTGCCCAGATCCCATAAATATTACCATCATACTCAGCAACATCACCGGCTGCATATACATCAGGTATATTTGTAGACATCTGATTATCAACAATAATTCCCCTATTTATTTCAAGCTCTTTATCTTCAACTATTTCAGTATTTGGGTTTATTCCAGTCGAAAACAAAACTAAATCTGCAGGGATTTTAGTGCCATCAGCAAGCTCAACTTCTTCAACCTCTTTATTACCAGAGATTTTTTCTACCCCTGCATCCAGATAAAAATTAAACCCATGCTTTTCTTCTAAAATTAATTTTAATTTATCACCGGCTGCATTATCCAGTTGCCTCTGTAGAAGATGATCTGCTCTCTCAACAACTGTAACTTCAAGTCCAGCTTTTATCATATTATAGGCTGATTCAAGTCCTAACAGACCTCCACCAATTACAACAGCCTTCTTGCAACTTTCAATATGCTCATAAATTTCCCTTGCATCTTCACCATTTCTTAAAGCATAAACCCCACCAAGATCAACACCATCTATAGGTGGAATAAAACTACTGGCTCCCTGAGCTAGTAATAACTTATCATAATAAAACTCCTCATTATCATCAGTTACTAAATACTTATTATTAAAATCAACATCAGTTACTTTCTTGCCTAAGAGTAGTTCTATATCATTTTGTTCAAACCATTCTCTATCATTAATAATTATATCTTCAACAGATATATCACCTGAAAGACATTCAATCAGCCTTGGCCTGTAATAAAATGGATCCTTTTCTTTACTTATAACTGTAATATCAATATCCTGATCTTTAACTCTATTTATTTCTTTTACAGCTGATATACCAGCCACTCCTGAACCAAAAATTAAATATCTCATTTATTACCTCCTTGACAAAGCCCAATAATTATGCCCGACTCAAATATTCACCAGTCCGAGTATCAACTTTAATAACCGTTCCGCTTTCTATAAATAAAGGCACCTGTAATTTAAGACCTGTCTCTAATTCAACCTCTTTAGTTCCACCAGAGACAGTATCACCTTTAACTGCTGGTGGTGCATAAGTCACTTCTAGCTCAACTGAAGTTGGTAAATTAATATCTATCGGCCGTCCCTCATAAAAGGAAACTTCGATAGTCATATTATCTTTCAAATATTTTAATTTTTCTCCCAAAGTCTCTGTATTTAAGTAGGTCTGCTCATAAGTATCGACATCCATAAATACATGCTTATCTCCATCTTTATATAAATACTGCATGTTCTTAGTCTCAATATGAGCGTGTTTAACTTTTTCACCGGCTCTAAAGGTTTTATTCATAACATGCCCATCTGTTAAGCTCTTCAGTTTAGTTCTAACAAAAGCTCCACCTCTACCACTCTTTGAATGTTCAAAATTAATAACCTGATAAATATCATCATCAAGTTCAATTGTTAATCCAGTAGAAAAATCATTTGTTGATATCATTATTAAACCACTCCTGTAAATTACTTTTTGCAACTATATTCAATTATAACATCCCTATCAACTTTTTTCCAAGATTTCATCAGACAATAATCAACTTTTTATTGCTATTATTTAATGATTTACAGCCATCTTCAGTAATCACCAGGTCATCTTCAATTCTAACTCCGCCCCAGTCCTGTATATAGATGCCTGGCTCGTCTGTAACAATCATCCCTGGCTTTAAAACCTCCTCTGAAGTTGTTGATAGCCTTGGCGCTTCATGAACTTCAATCCCTAAACCATGGCCTAAACCATGACCAAAGTTATCGCCATACCCTGCTTTTTCTATAATATCCCTGGCAATCTGGTCAGCCTCCTGCCCGGTCATTCCTGGCTTGATTTTCTCTATAACTTCCAGGTGGGCCTTTAAAACAGTATTATAAATTTCAACCTGTCTATCATCAGGTTCTCCAACCACTATTGTTCTGGTCATATCTGAACAATATCCTCGATAATATGTTCCAAAATCAAGGGTTACAAAATCACCGGTCTCTATAATCTTATCAGAAGCAACTCCATGGGGAAGAGCCGAACGCTTCCCTGATGCCACAATAAAATCAAAAGAAGGACCCTCGCCTCCTAATTTTCTTAGATAATATTCTAGTTCAGCAGCTACTTCCCTCTCTTTCATACCTGGCTCAATATATGTAATAATTTTATCAAATGCCTTTTCTGTTATTTTAATGGCCTCTTTAATTATCTCAATCTCTCTATCATCTTTAACCTTTCTGAATTCATTAATCTCATCACTTAATGGGGAATATTCTATCTCGGTATCAAAATTTTTCAGTTCCTGATATTCTTTATAACTTAAATCTCCATCCTCAAATCCAATACTAGTGAGACCTTTATCATTAAAAAACTTAATTAAATTTTTATTCTTATTTTTACTTATTTCTATAATTTCAAGACCCTCTGTCTGATCATTAGCCTGATCTATATAACGAAAGTCAGTAATAAAATAATTATTAGTTTCTGTTATCAATATTTTGCCTGCTGTTCCAGTAAATCCAGAAAAATAAAATCGATTCTTTTTTGAAGTAATCATTATTGCCTCAAGATCCTTATCTTTTCTTAGTTGGTTTAACTTACTTATTCTATCCAATTTATTCCCCTCTTCCTTTAATTTATTATAGATTCTAATGCTAACTTATAACCTTTTTTACCTAACCCAATGATTATGCCATCGCAGGCAGAAGCAGTCAGCAATTTCTGCCTTATTTCTTCTCTAGCAGTAACATTGGATAAATGAACTTCGATTACCTTTTTATCTATTGAAAGTAAAGCATCCATAATAGCCAGGCTGGTATGACTATAAGCCCCAGGATTTATTATATAACCAGACGCCTGATTATAGTTTTTTTGCAAAAGATCAATAAACTCACCTTCAGAATTAGTCTGAAAAGATAATAACTCATACCCTTGATCTCTTGCGATTTCTGATAGCTCATCTTCTAATTCTTTGAGACTGGACTTGCCATAATGATTTTCTTCTCTTTTTCCCAACCAATTTAGATTCGGTCCATTTATCATAATTATCCTATTCAATTATATCCACCTCACCTCTAATATCATTAATTATCTCTCTGGCAATTTCAGAAGGTTTCCTGTCTCCATCTATCTCCTGGCCAATCTGATAATATTCAATTCTATCATCTAATATTTTATCTAAATGATTAATTAACTCTTCTCTCTCATTCTTATAATCATTGATTAAAGGCCTTTCCTCATTTTTATAAAGCCGGTCAGCTAATTTCTCGGCTTCAATATTCAACCAGTAAACTCGGCTATTACTTAAAATAATATTTCGATTTATTTCAGATAAAATGGCTCCACCACCAGTAGCAACAACCATATCTGCATTTTGATTGTAGAGATCAATTATTATTTCTTTTTCCAGATTTCTAAAATATTCTTCACCATTTATTCTAAATATATCATTAATTTCTCTACCAGATTTTTTAACTATTAAAGAATCTGTATCATAAAACTTATAATCTAATATCTCGGCAATTAATCTTCCAACAGTCGATTTACCTGAGCCCATCATACCAATCAGTGTAACAATCATCTATCTACCTCCATAAATACTATTTCTTGTTTTATACTCATATTCCTGCTTAATAACCCTTAAGATTTAATTTAAAATTAAATAAGGGGTAATAGCAAGAATTAATTGACCGGTACTTTCTTCATAGTATTTATTAGAAAAAAGCCAGCCCAGCAGAGGCAGATTACTTAACAAATTATTTTCTTTAATGATTTCCTGCTGTCTAAACTGCTTTAAGCCAGCAATATAATAGGTTTCTCCATGATTTAATCTAATATTTGTTGAAAGTTCTCTTGTATTAATAGTAGGTATATTATTATAATAACTGATAAAATTACTAATTTCAGGCTCTATTTCTAAAGTTATCTCCTGATTGCTATTAACTCTGGCCACAATATCTAAAATAATACCAGTATCTATATATTCATATCCACTAATATTATTATCAGCATCATATTTAGGAACTGGTACTCTATCTCCAATATGAAGTCTGGATCTTTTATTAACCAGTGTCAATAAACTTGGTGAAGCCAGTGATTTCATCTCACCCTGCTCTTCTGCATAATTTAAAAACTTAGTCCAGTTTAAATCAAAATCAAATCCATCACTTAAATTATACCCTAAAGAAATCTTTAAATCATCAGATAAATGATCTCCAGTCCTGATATCATCATTTATTTCTAAAACATTAAACTCAACTAAAACCTGCTGGGGTTTTAAATCAATCTGATCTATAATACCTTCAATTCGATTAATTTCAGTTTCTGTCCCACTTAAAACTAACTTATTATCTCCAAAGGAATTGATATTACTTTCTGGAATAACCAGAGAAATTTTAGCTTCCACTTCCTTTGAATCTATATAATTCAAATATCTAATTCTATCAAGCACCTTATTATTTTCTATATAATCATTAATGAAATTAACAGTCTTATTTAAAATCATTTCTTCTCCACTTAAATATAAGATGCTATCAATCTCTAACCAGTTATATTCTAACTGTTCAATATTCTTTATTATATCAGTAATATCTAAATCAATATTATCTGGAATGAAAACCATCTCAGATTTATAACTTTCCTCATTTCCTTCTCTATTCATTATTATTAAACTCATAAAATTATAGGCATTGTCTATTTCAGATTTCTCACCTTTTAAAATTAATTCTCCCATTTGTTCATTATATCCCCATTTAAGATCAGGATAATATCTATCGAGGAGAGCTCCCCAGCGCTCTGACCAGGAGTCATTATATTTAAGGATTGCTGTTTCCAGTTCAACCTCTTTAACCTCAACTTCATTAATTATATCTTTTAATAAATTAATCTCCACTCCATTCCCAATATAATAAACCTGATCCAGCAATATAAAAGAATCACCATTGGCGTGGATAAAATCTTCTAATATATTTTTCTCATAGATATCGTTAATCTGAACAGTAACTCTTCCTTCAACACTATCCATAATAAATATATCTAAATTATTTGCCCTGGCAATAAGATAATAAATATCATGAATCTCTGTGTCCACAAAGCTTAAATCACTGGCCCCATCAAAGGCAAGTAGATTATTACTAAAAATAAAAACTGCCAGGATCATCAGTAGAGCTAATATAAATACCTTAATAAATTTTTTATTTATCATTTACTTCTCCCCAATCCTATAAATTAATAAATCCTCCATCAAAAATAAGCCATTATCATAATACAGAAAATACTTAATCTCACTAAAAATTTCTTCCTGGTCTAACTGAAAAATTACAGCCTGATTATTGATTTCAAATAGGAAAAACTCATTCCCCTGACTCTTAATAAAGCCCTTAAACACAATATGTCCTGGAAGCTTATCTACTATAGCATTTTCTCGGTCACTATCATCATTGAAACCTGGCTGGCCCTGATAATAGTATCTATCCCCTGAAAAATTTTCTCCAGTTTTATTCTGGCTATTTATTCTAAAATCCAATGAACTTAATTCTGGCTCTCTACCAATCCAATTATTCATATCTAGATCATACTTAATATAAAATTGAAAATTATTTGCTTCAGGCCATATCTTAAGTTCCAGTATCTCAAAGGCCAGATTATATTTCTTTGAAATAATATTAAATAATCTGCTCATCGAATATCCGTCACCATAACCCTCAATCTTCCGATATTCCAGGCCATTCCCTGAAAGGTTTTCCTCTGTAATGACTAGCCGGGATTGACTAAAATCATTTAACAAATCCCCCTTTATAACCAGTCTATCTTCTTTTACATATCCATTCTCATTACTTAACTCAATCAAATCCTCTAGCTCTTTAGCCAGAGCAGTATTTCTTAAATTATTATTATTTATACTTACAATCTCCATTTCTACATTTTTCAGTTCCTCTTTCTGGTTAAATAAATTAATTATACTAAAAATTAAAATTAAGATTAAAAGTAGATTAAAGATAATAATCTTATTTTTCCTAATAAAAAACAATTTTTTATTCACCTGGCATCACCTGTATGAATCTGCAGGAGAAAAGAACTGTTCTGCAGAGAGCCAACTCGATTAAGATTTATATTAAAATTTAACATCCGCAATTCATTAATTCTTTCATGTAATACCTGGTATTTCTCAATCCCTTTAAGCTCGCCTCTGATCTCCCACCTGCCATCAATAAAAAATATAGAGTCAATCCAGGCAATATCCCCTAATAAATCTTCAAAGATATTGTAATAGCCATTAATATTAAACATTACCAGATTCTTATTTAACCAGTTAATTTCAGATATTTCCTCCTCGCTTAAAATAATTTTATCAATATCTATAAGTTGATTATAGCTGGAATTTAAAGGTTTATTAATATAATTATAGACATACAAGTTCAATCCTATAATTAATATAATTAAAAAAATATATAACACCTTCTGGTATCGATAATTTAATATAAAATGTCCACTAATTAAATTGATATCAGTTCCCATAATTTATCATCCCGAAACCAGGTAGAAGCGAAGGAGTTCTGCTAAAATGATTATTTTTCAATAAATATTCATCCTCAATAATTAAATCAAGATTTTCTAATCGACAATTAATTTCTTTATTAATTTGCAATAAATTATTACTTCTATTCCAGCAAATTAATTTTTTTATAGGTTCCCTATTAAACTCTCTAATAATATAATCATCTGCCATCTCGATAATTTCATTGATATTCGGGAGTTCTTCAAGGTGTTTTTTAAATCTCCTGGAAAAATATAAGTTGTTACTATTACCGGCAGTTAGATAAATTTCACTATTATATACCTCCAGAAACATAAAATCCTGCCCTGCATTCAATTTATTCATCAATCTCCAGATACTCTCCTGACGAACTGTAATCCTATTGATATTACCTAAAGTATTATAAAAAATATAATGATAATCTTCTATTAAATCTTTATTTGCAACAACTAAAAAAACAGTTTCATTTTTACTTCCCTTTGAAAGAAAACTATAATCAAAGACAGCCTGATCAAAATGATAATCAATCATTCTTTCAACTTCAACCCTTAATGTTTCTTTTAAATCTGATTTACTCTGTTTAGGTAACTGCAGATTCTTATATTTAATCTCATCAGCAGTAATAGTAAGTTCATAATAATTAGGCCTGTATTGAATTTTAGTTTTAATATTTACTATAGCATCTATTAAATTACTGCTTTTAATAATCATTCCACTTTTTAATGTGCCAGGCTTAATTGGTTCATTAATTGTTTCCTTTAAATAGTATCTGCCATTTATTATTTCTAATCCAATATAATTCAACTCAAAATCGTTTATAATCATATAGCCTTTATATCTGTTAAATATCAAAATAAATCCCCCTTATTCCAGTATGAAGACAGTCTGTCCCCTGACCGGTTCTTTAAATCTTAAAGTTTTAAAACTATCATCGCCAAAATTGAAAATTTCAATCATGACAGAGTTATTATTATTAAGTTTATAACTTTCACTTACTGAAAAAGCCTCCTGATATATCTCTGATAAAGCTTCTGCCAGATAAAAACTGGTAACATAATCAATCTCTTTAGCAATATTATTATTTATTCCGTTTAATAAATCTGTATAAATTATTATATAGATAGCAGTACTTTGAAAAACTGTCACCAGAATTATTAGTATAATCAAAACTTTTATTGCAATAAAGCCATTTTCACTCAATGTCATCATAATCAGCCACCTCTAAAGATTGTCCTCTCTCTAATATATAATTCATTATTATCCTGATATGAAATTACTAAATAATAAAGCCCATTTTCTTTTCTTAACTCAAACCTGTCTGGATTACTTAAAAGACTATCAACTCTAGTAAATACCACCTCACCATTTAAATCTCTAGATTTCTCCCTTCTAAAGCCTAATTCCCTGCCATTCTGGCTATTATAAAGGAGATATGATGTCCATTTACCATCATGACCTTTAATTTGTATTTCATCCACCCCTTTATAGATCTCCCTGCTTAAGGCCAGATCAGTCGCTATTTTTTCAGAGATAATCTCTAATTCAACGCCTCCAGTTGCATTAATTATTTCATGATATAATCTCAAACTGGAATTAAATAGCAAAGAAATTGATAGAAATATCAACAATGCAATTGTTAATCCTAATAAAATCTCAAGTAGCATATAGCCCTTATTATTTAAAATATCGATCACTCCTAAACTAGCGGTAAAATAGATAAACTAGCTCATTTTCACCTGAAGTTATGCTCATTTCATATAAAATATAGCCATAGACTGAAAATCTTCTTGTTAAATTTACTGCTGTTCCCGCCCTGATTCTTTCATCAATTGAGGAGTTAAATTCATGATAATTCTCCTCAATCTCATTAATCGTATAATTTTTACCTAAACTAAAAACAGCATTTGTAGGTTCAAGCAAATAAATTACTAACTCATTGCCTATATTTAAGCTATTAAGATAAAAAAGCCTATTCAATTCAACCTCTTCCAGTAACCTGACTAAAGTTGAATTTGTAAAAGCAAATATAGTTAATAGAATAAATATTAGAATTAATGAAATTATGATTTCAATGAAAATAAATCCCTTATTATCAAAATTCAAATCTAACTCTCCCCCTGTTATTTACAATTAAGAATCCATCATCATCCCTATTCCTCCAGCCAATAGTCATAGTCGTCGAACCTAAATACTCTGAAAAATATAAAACAATAGACTCTCCATTTTCCACCAGATTAGAGTCTCGATCAAGGAGTTGAAACTTCTCTTGAAATCTCCCCTCTTTTATTATAATTTCATCGCCGTCCTCGTCATAATAGATTCTATAAGTTGCCGGCAGCCCGGCTTCAAACTGAAGCCGGACCACCTTTTTACTTAAGAGAGCCTCCTGTCTTGCCAGCTGAATTAAAAGATTAGAGTAATATAACTGTTCCTGAATATTGCCTTCTCTAAAATAATTTCCAGCTGCAATCCCAGAACCTATTAAGATAACAATCAGCAAAATAGATAAAATAACCTCTAGCATAGTCATCTAATCAGTCTGCTTGTTCTGGACCAGGCACTCTAGTAATAGCTGTATTTAAACCTCTAGTTTTATAAATATAACCATCGGCATCTGGAGTGGATTTTAATAAATAACATTTTCCCCCTTTTTTTGCTTCATATTCATAACTTCCCGAAGTTTCATTATTTACCGAAGTTTCATTAATTAGCTTATCGAATGCAGCCTGATCTTCTGGATATAAATAATTATTATTCATATATTCCAGCTCCAATAAATTCTTTATACCTGAAATCTCAAGCAGAACAGCAGTCGAATCAGCCTGGGATCTAACACCGGCAAGCCCGGGAATTGAAATACTGGTTAAAATCCCAATCACAACTAAAACAAGCAACATTTCCACCAGGGTAAAACCTTCTTCAGATCTAATAATTTTCATTTAATCTCCTCCATTTTTTAAAATTGTAAAAACCCATTGCCAAATATAGACCAGATAGGACTCAACAACAAATACGCCAGTGAACCAATCATTACCGTCAGAATAATTAATATTACCGGTTCAACCAACTGATTTATCCTTTTGATATAATAAACCAGATTATGCCTGTATAACTCCGCTGAAAACTCAAGACTCTCCACAATACCACCTGACCTTTCTCCTGCTATTAATAGATTATAAATCCGATCTTCAAGCTTTAACCACCTCCTTAATGATTCAATTAAATTCTCGCCTTTAGAGATATCTTCACTGATATTGCTTGTCCTCTTCTTAATCAAAGGATGTCCTGAAACCTCTGAGGCAATCTTAATAGCCTGACCAATCTCAATTCCAGATGAAATTTGAATAGCCAGACTCATAAAAAACCTATTAAAAGCCAGCCAGTAAACAATCTTTTTATAAATAGGAATCTTTAATTTAAGATATTCCAGTTTATTAAACCTAAAAAGTATCAAATAAACAGAGATAAATATTAATATGATAATTAATATTAAAAAGAAAAAATTCAATCTTATAAAACGGCCTGACTCTATTAATAAATAAATTATATTATTCATCTTTAATTCCAGAGCATCATAGAGGATAGAAAATTCTGGGAGCAAATAAAAGATTATAAAGGTCAGCAAAAAGAAAAATATAGCTATAATAATTGCTGGATAATATAACTTAGATTTAATCTGATCCTTTTCTTCCTGTTCCCAGCTATAAAACCTGGATAACTCTTCTAAAATAAGATCAAGATTGCCACTAATAACCCCGGTAATAAATAAATTGATAAAAAAATCAGGAAAGATACCAGTAAATCTTTTAATAGCAACCTCTGGAGATATTCCCTGTTCTAAATCATCTATCAATAAAATACACTTCCTATTAAACTTTGCTGTATAATGCCGGGACTGGCTATACTTAATGGCATCTATAAGAGTATAACCGCCTTTAAGATATATATTCCAGTTCTTAGCAATCTCTGAGATAATACCTGGATTATATCTCATTATAGTACCCTGGCCATTTCAGATTTACTGGTAACCCCATTTTCAATCTCAATCTCAAAATTACTTCTTAAACTTTTAAACCCGGTTTCAGAGGCAATATCCAGTAGCTCCTTCTCACTTAAACCTTTTAATATTCCAGCCTTAAGATAATCATTTATCCTAATAATCTCATGAATAGCTTTCCTGCCCTTAAATCCAGTCTTAAAGCAATTTAGACAGCCCTGACCATTACAACTTAAACACAGCTTTCTTATTAATCGCTGAGAAATAACACCTTTTACAGTCGAAGCTACTAAATATGGAGGAATTCCCATCTCTAAGAGCCTGGTTATTGCCCCGATTGAACTATCTGCATGAACAGTGCTAAGCACCAGATGCCCGGTAAGGGCTGCCCTGGTAGTCATACTTGCAGTCTCATAGTCTCTAATCTCACCAACCATAATAATATCAGGATCCTGTCTTAAAATTGCCCTTAAATAGTCAGCAAAACTTTCCCCTGCATTTGTATTAACATATATCTGATTAATACCAGGAATCAGCAGTTCCACTGGATCTTCCAGGGTTATAATATTTTTATCAGAACTACTTAATTCAGCAATTGATGCAAGTAAGGTTGTACTCTTCCCGCTCCCGGTAGGGCCAGTAAAAAGTATTATCCCATTATTACTTGCAAGTAAATCCATATATAACCCCTTATTATGTTGATTAAAACCAATCTTTTCTAAGTCCAGATAGTTTTTATCATTCCTGATTCTTAAAACAGCTTTCTCCCCTAAAACAGTTGGTATAATAGAAACCCTAATATCATCGCTATCAAGCTCACCACCAATAATACAGCCCTCCTGAATCCTGTTTTTTAAAGTAATATCTAAATTGGCCAGATATTTTATTCTGGAAATAATAGATTCCAGCATCTCCTTTTTATATTCTAGTTTTGTCTGTAATATCCCATCAATCCTGTATCTGACCCTTCCTGTTAAGCCAATTATTTCTAGATGAATATCACTAACATCATTTTTTTTAGCTTCATCTATCATATTTTTTAGTTGATTTATAACCTGGCTCCCCCCAAAAATACCGATCAACCCCTCTCAAGTAAATTTTATTTTTATTGGAATAGTTTTCTATTTCGCCGCCCAATGTAAAACTCCTGCATGATTTCCAAAATTTTTACTTATTTTCAATAAAAAAATCTCGACCAGTATATATTACCAGTCGAGACAACTTATTTAAGTAAGTTCTATTCAATTTTAGTTTTAGCCAGATTCGGTATAAATAGGGCCATTCTTCGGTCTAGCTTCGGTCTAGATTCGGTTTAGATTCGGTATAATTTCGGTATATTTTCGGTTTCGCTTCGCAATAAATACCATTTAACAGCAAAATCTGAATCTTATCCAGATAGTTTTATAGATATTTAAATTCAATTCAAATCCAGTAATGCTCCAGGTCTTCTCCGGGATTGCTCCGGGTCTGCTCCATCCTATTATAATTTTCCCGTCAACTGTTTCAAATCAATTTTTATTTATACTTAATAAAGAAATCCACTCATGCTAAAACAATAATAATTAATAATATTATACCAACAAAATACTAAAAAGTATATAGCCAGATAGTGCAAATAACAAACAATCTTATAATTTATTTTTCTATAAACAAAACAGGAATTTTATAAGTTAAAATTGTATATCGAACATTTTTCCTCTCTCTTTATCATTAAAATCAGGAAACCAGATTTTATCAGCCTCTCTCGCCTGATATAATAACATTTTCTTACCGTCAATATATTCGGCATTAACCTGATCAGCCTTGATTTTGAGTTTAGCATTAAAGTCTGGATAACTCAGATCAAAAATAAAATTATCCGATGCGATACTATTATATCCTGGGAATGATTTATTATCCCAGCTTAATCCAGTTGTATCTATAACAATTTCTGAACCTATAACTGCTTTACTGATATTATTTACATCCCAATCAATAACTTCAATTCTGGAGCCAGTCTCTTTTTTATAATTAAATTCAGAAATCAGCTTTAAAGCCTTTGGTTTAGTTCTATTTGCAATAATAAGCTTTTCAAACTCCAAATCCAGTAATGCATATAAGACTGCTCTAGCTGCACCACCAGCACCTAATAATAAAGTGGATGGCAGTTTTTGATTATTATATCTTCCCCTCAATATCTCCTTTACAGCTAAAAAATCAGTATTATAGCCCTTTAATTTACCGCCTTCCATAACTTTGATAGTATTAATTGCCCCGATCTCTCTGGCCGATTTAGACAGTAAATCAACATTATCAAAGGCTAACTGCTTATATGGATTAGTAATATTAATTCCTCTAAAAGAAAAAATCGATAAAGCCTCAATAGTCTTTAAAGCTTCTTCTTCATTTAAAGAATAGGCTTTATAAAATGCATTCTGCTCCCTTTTACTATAAACTGTATTATGAATATATGGAGATAAACTCTTATTAACATCACTACCAATTAAACCGAGAAAATCATCTATTTTATAAGCCATTACTAAATATCCTTAACAAGTTCATTTAATTTCTCATCATCTAGAATATAAATTTTTCTTTCTTTTATCTTAATAATTTCTTCATCAATCAATTTATTTAAAGTCTTAGTCACAGTAACCCTGGAAACCCCTAACAAATTGGCGATCTCCTGGTGAGTTAAAATTATTTCTATCATTGTACCCTCTTCAACTTTCTGGCCAAAATCATTGGCAAACCTTATTAATAGGTTAGCAAGACGACCTTTGGCGTCATGAAAAACTAAATCTCTAACCTGACTTGTTAATAATCTGGTTTTTTTAGATAAAGCTTCAATAATTTTAAGGGCAAGCCTGGGCTGTTTCATGATGATTTCTTCTAGATCATTCCAGTCTAAAATCATAAGTCTTGCTTTTTCAAGAACCTCAGCAGTAAGAGGATGGGGGTCATGGTCAAATAATGAGATTTCACCAAATATATCGCCGCCCTGTAAAATAGTCATTACCTTCTCCCGGCCTTCACTTGATAACATAGATAGTTTAACCTGACCATCTACAAGCAAGTAAAGCTTTTTTTCACTATCATTCTCAAAAAATATAATTTCTCCTCTTCGATATTCTTTAAGATATCCATTCTTACAGATTGATTGAATCTCATCTCCATTTAATAAAGAAAATACAGATAAATCTTTCAGACAATTTTTTGTAGGCTCCATTATTCCATCTCCCCTTCATTACTATTTTGACAGGAATTGCAATAGCCATAAAACTTAATATAATGTTTAACCATATCAAAATCATATTCTTCTGCCAATCTCTCTTCAAATTTAACTAAATCTTCATCATTAAACTCAATAATTTTATCGCAATTCATACAAATCAAATGATGATGGTGGTCATCTTCAGAAACAAGTTCATAATGCTTATAATCACTTTCAAATTCAAGCATATGGGTAATATTTAAGCTGCAAAATAATTCTAAATTACGATATATCGTTGCAAGTCCAACATCAGGATTAACCTTTTTTACCTCATTATATAAATCTTCTACAGAAAAATGTCTATCTTTATTATTAATTAAGACAGTTAAGATATCCTTCCGCTGTGAAGTAAGCTTATAATTGTTACTTGAAAGCTTATCATGATACTCCGCTAAAAGATTCTGCAAAATTATCAGCTCCTTGAAATAAAAGTAAGAAAGTAATAAATAATAAGAATGTAAAAATTTTTAAAAAATAATGTTGACTAATGACGAAAAAAGTATTATAATATCAATTAAGATATTTTTGTCGAATTATGTTCTAAATAATTTATACAGGAGGAATCTTTCAATGAAATCAACTGGAATTGTCAGAAAAGTAGATGATTTAGGCCGGATGGTTATCCCCATCGAACTTAGAAAAACTATGAATATCGACAAAAAAGACCCTATGGAAATTTTTGTCGAAGAAGATAGGATCATACTTAAAAAATATGAACCGGCCTGTATCTTCTGTGGTAGTGCAAAGCAGACATCAGATTTCCAAGGTAAAATCATCTGTCAGAGTTGTATTGACAAGATGGAAACAGAATTAATTAAATAATAATTAAGTTGAAGCAGCACCGTCAGGTGCTGCTTAATCTTTACCTTGCAAAAACATGTCCGCCGATATGCTTAACAACAGGCCTATTAGAAATCCAGGCTAAATTAGTAGCCACAGCTGGATTATAAAAGAATATCGATTGATAAGTAGGATCATACCCTAATAATGCAGCTTTAGCAGCATCAATAGCATCCTGATCCGGATATAAATTAGCCTGTCCATCAAGTAATGAACTAAACTGTCCCTGTTCTAAAATCACATCTCTAACACTATCAGGAAACCTTCCATCTTCAACCCTGTTAACAATGACTGAACCAACAGCAACCTTTCCTTTTGGTGCCTCACCTCTAGCTTCAGCATATATAATTCTTGCCAGTAACATAATATCATCTCTAGAAACATCTATAATACTTGAAATACTATCTGATTCAGGCAAATGACTGAATGTCTCCTCGCCAACCTCTCCAGTAACAGCTAAACCATTATTTTCCTGGAAACTCCTAACTGCATTTTCAGTATTAGGTCCATATAATCCATCTGTTCTTCCACTATAAAAACCAAGATCCTGTAATATCCTCTGTAAGACAGCAACATCACCGCCCTGGTCTCCATTTCTTAATACTCTTTCGCCTAAATGTAAATTCTGTTCAGCCTGAATCTCTTCAGCCGCTACAGCCAGAAAGACTAAAAGCATTAATCCAAGACCAATTAACATTTTAAACTTCTTCAAATTTATCACTCCTTTTGCATTAACCTCTTATTCCTATCATAAAACAAACCTTCAAACCAGCGGAATATTCTGGTTAGAAAAAAATCCTTACTCTCAATTGGTTCTACAAGTATAGTCAAAAAACCTGCCAGATTACCTCCTAAAATGTCAGTAAAAATCTGATCTCCAATAATCGCAATTCTATCATTTGATAAATCCATTTTCTTTATCGCCTTTTTAAATGCAAACTTAAAGGGTTTAGCAGCATAACCATAGGCAGGCTTATCAAAATAATCACTTACAAATTCTGCCCGCTCAGGAACAGTATTAGAAACAAAAATAATTTTAAAATTTTCATCAGACATTTTATTTATCCAATCACTAACAATAACCTTCATTTCCTTTGAAGAATAGGGCATTGTTGTATTATCAATATCTATAATTAATCCCTCAATCTTTGATTCCTTCAGTATTTTCGAGTCTATTTTATTTATAGATTCAAAGTGATGGTCTGGCTGAAAGTACTTTTTTATAAAAGCAAACATAAAATCACCACAATCAGAACTATTTTATATTATTATACTCATCTTCAATAATCTCAACTTCAAATTTTTCACCTAGATCAGCAAGTACTTCTTTGACAATCCTTCTAGTACCAGGCGTATAATCAAGAACTACCAGCCCATCTCTCTTATTATCTAAATTTAACATAGCAATTCCTTCATAAGATTTAAATACCATATCAACAAATACAATCTCTTCTGGAGGAATTAATACCTTCACCTTTAGTGTATCATTAATTTTCTTCATTTTCATGCCGCCTTATAATATAATTCTCACTAATCTCTTTAGAGACCGGAATTTTCACAATGCTTTCTGGATGATTGGCAACATCTAACTCTTCACCATCATTAGAATAAATATTAGTAACTTTCTGCTCAAAGCAGTCTGCACCAGGCCCAAAAAACTCAATATTATCTCCAATATTTATCTTGTTTTTAACCTGGACAATAGCCTGACCTAATTCAGGTAGGTAACCTTTAACAATTCCTAAATACCTATATTTTCTGATATATGATGAAGATGAATAATTTTGCCCATCCTTACCTGGTTGGCCATCATAAAAGCCTGTAGTATAAGGCCTGTGACTTATTTTATTTAAATGATTGGCAAGCTCCGGATCAGCCTGATATTTTTCACCTTCAACTAAAATATTATCTAAAGCCTTTCTATAAACAGATGTAACTGTAGCAACATAATTTAAACTCTTCATTCTTCCCTCAATCTTTAATGAATCTACCCCGGCATTTATAATTGCAGGCAGATAATTAAATAAATTAAGATCTTTAGAATTCATTATATAACTGCCTCGATCACCATCATCATCTATTTCCCAGAACTGTCCAGGCCTATTATTTTCCACTAAATTATACTCCCAGCGACAGGGCTGGGCACAATTACCCCGGTTAGCATCTCGTCCAGTCATATAATTGCTTAATAAACAACGTCCTGAATATGAAATACACATCGCTCCATGAACAAAAGTCTCAAGTTCTATATCAGTCTTCTCATTTATTTCATTAATCTCAGCAATAGAAAGTTCTCTGGCCAGGATTAATCTTTCTAAACCATAATCCTCCCAGAATTTAGCTGAAGCCCAGTTAACTGTATTGGCCTGAGTACTTAGATGAATATCAATATCAAGGCCTGCTTCCCTGATCAGATAGAGCACCCCGGGGTCTGAAACAATTAACGCATCTATATCAATACTATCTATATAATCTAGATAATCTCTTAGTTTATCTAAGTCACTATTATGGGCAATAATATTTAATGTTAGATATACCTTTTTGCCTCTCTGGTGTGCATAATCAATGGCCAGTTCCAGCTCTTCCTTTGTAAAGTTATCAGCCTTGGCTCTAAGTCCAAAGCTTTTACCTGCACAATAAACTGCATCTGCACCATAATCAATAGCTATCTTTAACTTTTCTAAATTACCTGCTGGTGCAAGTAATTCTGGAATTTTCATCTTATTAACCTCCATATTAACGAAACTCTCTTAATCTTTCCAGATGTTCTTCATAAGATTTAGTAAAGATATGGCTACCATCTGGTCGCGCAAAGTAAAATAAATAGTCTGAGTCCTCAGGTTCTAAAACAGCAGCTAAAGCATTATCACCTGGACTTGCAATTGGACCAGGCGGTAACCCTGAGCTTAAATAAGTATTGTAAGGAGATTCAATCTCTAAATGGCCATAAAGAACCCTGGATACCCTTTCCTCTAAAGCATACTGAACTGTAGCATCTAACTGTAATCTCATATTTTGAGCCAATCTATTATAAATGACACCTGCAATAAGAGGCTTCTCCTCATTTAATTGGGCCTCTTTTTCTATAAGAGATGCCATTGTCACATACTCATTTATAGTATAAGAATTTTTATTGTTTTCAAGCTCTTCCAGCCAGTGACTTTCAAATCTATTTATCATAGTATTAAAAATATCAACTGGTTCCATTTCATATGATAGATTGTAAGTATCAGGAAATAAAAAGCCTTCCTGGGGCCAGACTACCTCTGAATCATCTGGGAAATAATCTCGTATCAAAACCTGATCATCTAAAGCATTTAATAAGTCCTCCTCTTCAAGATGATCAAAATCAGAAAGTCTAGAAACTATTTCATTTACAGTAAAACCTTCAGGTATAGTTACCCTAAAATTAGCAGCCCGACCTGACACAATCTGATTTGCAATCTGGAAAATATTATCTCCAGTTTCAAATTGATAGGTTCCAGCCTGCAATCTACCCTGATAATCATTTATTAAAACATATATTTCAAATAATCTTGCCGATCTAATCCAGCCTTCCTGCTCTAACTGGCTGGCAATAGCTCTGACAGAACTTCCTGATTCTATAACAAATAATTCAGGCTCTTCAGGATAAGCCGGCTCGGCAAGATAATCAAATTTAAAATAAGCTCCGGCAATTAAAACTGCAATCAATAATAAAATCCCGGCTTTCTTCAAAATTTATGCCTCCACTTCTTAATTAATCATTGTTATCTAATTGACTGGAATGATAATGTCTGGAAACAGCTTCAAATTCACCATCATCTTCGATAACAACAAGAATATCTTTATCATCTTCTTTTTCAACCCTCATTAATAAAGATTCTTCCTCATCCTTTGATTCAGATGATGTTAAAATACAATATTCATTTCCCTCAAATTCAAATTTATCCTGTAAATAAAACCTGTACTCCCTATCATCCTCTTCTAAAACTAATTCTTTATTATCAGTGTCATACCAATATGTTGGCTCTTTCTTTTGTTCAGACATTTTAATTTCCTCCCTTTCTGTTGGCAAGATAAGTTCTTAAAATAATAGAAGCTGCTAATTTATCCCGTTTAGCTCTCCGCTTTGCCCGGCTTAAATCTCCGGCCAGCATAACTTTTTCAACTTCAGCACTACTTAATCTCTCATCCTGCAAAAATACTGATATATTCAATGCATCCTCTAATTCAGTTGCTAAAATTCTACTTTTTTCAGCTCTTTCTCCTTCAGTACCATTCATATGAAGAGGCAGACCAATTACAACTTCTGTAATATCATTTTTCTTAATAATTTCAGCTAATTCTTCAATTAATTCTTCCCTGGATTCATTAATAATAGTTTTATATGGTTGAGCAGTTATTCCAAGTCTATCACTTATAGCCAGTCCAACTCTTTTCTGGCCATAATCTATAGCTAATACCCGCAATGGTCTCCTCCTTTTTACTTAACTTATAATTTTTTATAAAGTATAACATCCTAATAATACATTATATATCGTACTTAAATATAATGCAAGTATATCAATTTCATCAAAATTATAAAGAAAAGGCCTGCCCAGATTTCATTAAATCTGGATCAGGCCAGTAATCATTTATTTTTGATTAATATAACTGGAGATCAGCTCCTCAAGAATATCATCTCTATCAACAGTTCTGATCATTGTCCTGGCATCCTTATAACTTGTAATATATGCGGGATCACCAGATATTAAATAACCAACAATCTGATTGACAGGATTATATCCCCTCTCTTCAAGGGCATGATATACCCTTTTTAAGATATATCCTGCTTCGCTAACCTCTTCACTGAGATCAAAATCAAACTTTACCGTCTGGTCATGATTATTATCTTTACTCATTTAATCACTTCCCTGAAAAATATTTTTAAAATTATTGAGAAGCTACTAATTCTCTGGCTCTTTTTAAAGCTTCCTCTAATTTATCTGGCTGGCTTCCACCGGCCTGAGCCATATCTGGACGGCCTCCGCCGCCTCCTCCAGTAATCTTTGCAATATCTCCAACAATATTACCGGCATGATAACCATCCTTAACTAAATCTTTGCTGATTTTAGCTACAAAAAATACTTTATTATCATTTTTATTAGCTAAAATAACAATTCCTGAGCCTAAGTCATTCACAAGCTCATCTGCTAGATTTCTAATACCATCCTGGTCAAGCTCAACCTCTTTAATAATTGCTTTAATTCCATTAATATCTTCAACTTCCTCTGATAAATCTCCAGCCTTTGAATCAGCCAGCTGATCCTGCAATGATTTTATCTCTTTTTCCAATTCCTTCTTAGAGCTTCTTAATTGTTCTATTTTATCAACTATCTCAACAGGCCGGCCCTTTAGTAGATCGGCTGCCTGATTAATTATATCTTCCTGTCTTTCAATATAATCAAGTGCCGCCAGGCCAGTAACTGCCTCAATTCTCCTTACACCAGCAGCAATACTGCTTTCCTGGCTAATCTTAAAGAGGCCGATTTCACCGGTTGCATTAACATGGGTTCCACCACATAACTCTAAGCTATAATCTCCAGTCTTAACAACTCGAACACTATCACCATATTTTTCACCGAATAATGCCTGGGCTCCCATCTCTTTTGCTTTCTCGACTGAAGTTTCAAATGTCTCAACCTTTAAATTATCAACTATCTTGCGATTAACCTCTCTCTCAATCCTTCTTAAGTCCTGATCCTTTAATCCCTGAAAATGGGTAAAGTCGAATCTCAATCTTTCAGGCGAGACCAGCGAACCAGACTGACTGACATGATCACCAAGTTGATTCATCAGAGCCTGATGGAGCAAGTGAGTGGCAGTATGATTTCGGGCAGTTGAACTCCTGAGATCCCTATCTACAATAGACTCGACCTTGTCGCCAACAGATAAGCCGCCTGTTTTTTGATTGATTATATGAATAATTAATCCAGATCTCTCCTTAACATCTTTCACTTCAGCAATAGCCTCATCATCAATTAAACTAATAATTCCTTTATCACCTATCTGGCCACCACTTTCTGCATAAAAAGGTGTCTTATCTAAAATTATTTCCCCTTTTTGGTCTGGACTAATACTTTCAACTTTTTCACCATCAACTATAATAGCTTTAATTTCAGCCTCAGTCTTAAGATTATGATACCCGATAAAATCAGTTGAGATATCCAGTTCAGAGGCCAGCTCTTCATATAAGTCGTGTGAAGAAGCAAAACCACCTTCATCACGGGCATTCCTGGCCCTTTCTCTCTGTTTAGCCATCTCATCTTTAAAGCCCTCTGTATCAACTTCCAGTCCTGCCTCAGCCATTATATCCTCAGTTAAATCAAGAGGGAATCCATAAGTATCATATAATTTAAAAGCTTCTTTCCCGGCCAGGACTTTTTCTCCTTTAGCCTTTAATTCACTCTTAATATCTTCAACAATCTTCATCCCCTGATCTAAAGTCTTTAAAAAGCTCTCTTCCTCAGATTTAATCACATGCTTAACATGATCAGATCTCTGACTTAATTCTGGATAACCACCGGCCATTAATTGATTGACTTTATCTACAAAGTCATACAAAAAGGGACCTTCCAGGCCAATTTTCTGGCCATAACGGACAGCCCGTCTGACCAGTCTCCGTAAAACATAACCCCGTCCCTCATTAGACGGAAGAGCTCCATCGAAGATTGCAATTGAAACACCTCTAACATGATCAGCAATAACTCTGTGTGGCATCTTATCTTTCCAGTCGCCTTTATATTCAAAACCAGATTTATTTTCTACCTCTTTAATTAATGGATAAATCGTATCTATCTCATAATTAGATCTGGTATTCTGTAATACAGATGCCGTTCTTTCTAAACCCATACCGGTATCAATATTTTTCTGGGGCAGCTCAATATACTCCCCTGCCTCAGTATAATCATACTGGGTAAAGACTAAGTTCCAGAGTTCCAAATACCGATCTCCTTCACCGCCTAATACATCTTCAGGACCTGTTCCAAAGTCAGGCCCCCGATCAATATGGATCTCAGAACAGGGTCCACAGGGACCTGTGCCAATCTGCCAGAAATTATCTTTTTTACCCATCCTGACAATCCTACTCTCTGGCAGACCGATCTGATCATGCCAGATATCAAAGGCCTCATCATCATCCTTATAAATTGTTATAATCAATCTATCTTCTGGGAGATCTAAAATATCAGTAACATACTCCCAGCTCCAGGCAATAGCCTCTTCTTTAAAGTAATCACCAAAGGAAAAATTACCTAGCATTTCAAAAAAGGTATGATGTCTTGCTGTTCGGCCAACATTCTCTATATCATTAGTTCTAATACATTTCTGACTGGATACCATTCTTTTAGAAGGAGGTTCCTTACTACCACTAAAATATGGCTTAAATGGAGCCATACCTGCATTTATCCAGAGCAGAGTTGGATCATTTTTTGGAACCAGAGGTGCACTATCTGCAATCTTATGACCTTTTTTTGCAAAAAAATCAAGATAAGACTGTCTAATTTCATCAGTTAACATCTTACTTCCCCCTTCTAATTCGAGCATATCTTCTCTTACCTATCTGAATAACCATGCCATCTTCAACTGGAACATCTATATTAATTTTTTCTATTTTTTCATCCTCAATAGTCACAGCACCCTGTTTAATCATTCTTCTTGCCTGACTATTGCTATCCAGTAAATCAGTTGCAGCTATTAATTTTACAATCCAGAGTTTGCCATCCTCTAAATCTTCCTCAGGTATAGTAACCTCTGGCATATCTTCAGGCTGTTCTCCCTGGGAAAATACCCTGGTAAACTCTTTAGCAGCTCTCTCAGCTTCAGATTTATCATGAAATCTTTCAACGACCCAGGCTGCCAGCTCCTTTTTTAACCCCATAGGATTAACTGTTTCATCAGCTAACTCCTCTTTTATCTCTTCTAATCTATCCGGGTCAACATCAGTTACTAATTCAAAGTATCTCCCTATTAAATCATCAGGTAAGGACATAACCTTGCCATACATAGTAACTGGATCTTCCTCAACTCCAATATAATTGCCTAAACTTTTACTCATCTTCCGTTCACCATCAAGGCCCTCTAAAAGCGGTAGCATCATAATCAATTGAGGCTCCTGGCCATATTCTTTCTGTAAACGGCGCCCAACTAATAGATTAAACCTCTGATCTGTTCCACCTAATTCGATGTCAGCCTCTAAAGCAACAGAATCAAAGCCCTGCATCAATGGATAAAAGAATTCATGAATTGAAATTGGTTTATTGGACTCCATTCTAGATGCAAAATCCTCCCGCTCCAGCATTCTTGCCACCGTATATTTTGAAGCCAGATTAATAATATCTTCTAAATCCAATTCGCCAAGCCAGCTACTATTAAAATGTAATTTAGTCTTTTTCTTATCAAGAACTTTAGAAAACTGTTCCTGATATGATTTTGCATTCTCTTCTACTTCCTGTCTGGTTAATTGATTTCTGGTCTCAGACTTCCCACTTGGATCTCCAATCATTCCAGTAAAATCTCCAATGATTAAGTGGACCTCATGGCCAAAATCCTGAAATTGTTTTAATTTATTCAAAACTACAGTATGACCTAAATGGATATCTGGTGCTGAAGGATCAAGGCCTAACTTAACCTTTAAAGGCCTATCTTCTTTTTCAGCCTCTTTCAACCTCTCCTCTAATTCTTCTTTGGTTATTAAATCTTCTACTCCCTGAGTCAATACTTCTAATTGCTTTTTAATATTCATTATTATGTATCTGACTTTTAAGTCAGATAGCCACCTCCTTTATAATCAAAAATGCTTCTTAATATTTAAAGATTTATGATACATGATATAATTATAACAGAATGGTTTTTCACTAACAAGGGGTGTCAGATGAACATATTTATGTTATAATAGATTTGATACAGGAGGTGAGCAGTTTGTCTGCAAAGAAAAATGAGCAGAAAAGCTCTAAAAAGAAAACAAACAAAAAATATATTTTCGCATTTATTTTAATATTATTCTTCTTTATAACAGGTCTATTTTTAGGGGGCTTAACCTGGATAATTCAGGACACCCCGGATATTTCTGATTATCGTGGAGGAAGCCTTTCAACAATGATTTATAGTAATGATGGAGATTTAATTAATAGTCTCTATCAGGAAAACCGAGTATATGTAACACTTGATGAAATTCCTGAAAATTTACAAAATGCATTTATTGCTATTGAAGATCATAATTTTTATGATCACCATGGAATTGATTTAGTAGGTATCGGCAGGGCTCTAGTTACAAATATTATTGAAGGTCGGAGGGCTCAGGGTGGAAGTACAATTACCCAGCAGCTAGCAAGGAGTGCTTTATTAAGCCAGGAAAAAACATATTATAGAAAACTTCAGGAAGCCTATCTGGCATTACAATTTGAAAGATTATATACAAAAGATGAAATCCTGGAAATGTATCTAAATGAGATATTCTTAGGACATAGTGCTTATGGTGTTGAGGCAGCCTCACAGCAATATTTTGGCAAATCTGTTTCAGAATTAAATTTAAGCGAATCTGCCCTGGTGGCCGGTTTAACCAGAGCTCCAAACTATTATTCGCCTTATAATAACATGGATGAAGCAGTTAGACGAAGAGGCATTGTCTTAAATAGAATGTATCAATTAGATTACCTGGATGAAGACCAACGTAATACAGCCCATCAAGAGGAAGTTGAATTAAGTGCAGATGGAAGAACTATCGATGAAAGTGCTCCATATTTTGTCAGGTATGTCAGAGATCAGCTAATAAGAATGTTTGGAGCCCAGACTGTATTTGGCGGTGGTCTCGAGGTTTATACAACTATAGATTTAGATAAACAGCGTAAAGCTGAAGAAAGTATACAGGAAGCCTTAGATGAAGGAATTATACCATCTATAGATCGAGAAACTGAAATAGCCAATATCCAGCCACAATTTTCATCAATATCAATCGAGCCTGAATCCGGTGAAATAAGAGCAATGATTGGTGGCCGTGGAGACGACGAATTTAATCGGGCAACTCAGGCTGCCAGACAGCCTGGTTCAGCATTTAAACCATTTGTCTATGCAGAAGCAATAAGGCAGGGCCAGTTTCCAGCCTCACTGGTTGAAGATATTCCAAGGCCTTCTCCCAGTAATGATACAAATTTTGAAATCTGGCCTGTAAACTTTAATCATCAATATCATGGGCTGGTTTCATTAAGACAGGCATTAGCATCATCATTAAATGTGGCAGCAGTCAATTTAATCGAAGATATCGGAGTTGAAGCAACGACTGATATTGCTGAGGAGATGGGCATATCAACCTTTGCACCATCCGATTATTATGACGATCATCTTTCACTGGCACTTGGAGGTTTAACCAGAGGAGTGACACCCCTGGAACTCACTTCATCATATGGAGTATTTGCTAATAATGGAGTCTGGGTCCAGCCCCATGCCATTAAAGAGGTTAGAGATAGAGATGGTAACGTACTCTATAAAGCAAATCCAGATAAAAGAGTAGTCTTTGATGAAGAGGATAATTATTTAATCCAGAGCATGCTCCAATCTGTTGTTCAGGATGGTACTGGCTGGAGAGCAGATCTAGGCCGTGAAGTTGGCGGTAAAACAGGAACAACAAATAGATATACAGATGCCTGGTTTATCGGTTTTATCCCTGAATTAGTAACAGGTGTCTGGATTGGCGAAGATAGTCCAAGACAGATGAACTATTCAGATACTGGAAGAATTGGCAGTGGACAGGCTGTTCAGATCTGGAGAAAGTTTATGGATAAAGCAATTGAAGATATCCCGGCAACTGCTTTTGATAGACCAGAAAATATTGTCTCCCTGGAAATAGATCCAATCACTGCTAAATTACCAGATGGTAATAATCCGAGAGCGATAAATGAGATTTTTAGAGAGGATAATACACCATCTGATACAAGTGATTTTTCAGGAGAAATATCAACTGTAAGAATTGATCGGGAAACCGGTAAATTGGCAACTGATAACTGTCCAGAAGATAATATTGTTTCTAGAGAATATTTAGTCGATAGTGGAATAATGTTAGGTCCTGATGATATAGGATTTCAACAATCTAGCTCGCCTGGTGGCGGCAGAAGCTCTATTTCAGGTAGATATCAGGCCCGGGAAGGTATGCCACTAATTGAAATAGATTCTGAAACAGGTATTCCAAACAGAGATGATGATGGTAACTTAGTCTTTAAAACTGTACCTGATGAATATTGTGGTGAACATGGAGGTACTCCTCTTGACCAGCCTGATGAAACACCAGATGAAGATCGAGATCAACTATTCCCTATCGGTGAACAGGATGATGAAACTGACGATGATGATATTGATCTTGACCTGGATGAAATAGAAGATGAAGAACCAGAAGATGATGTCGAAGAAGATGAAGAACCTGAAGAAGATTCATCAAGAGAAGACCGAAGAAGCACAATAGACAGTCTGCTGGATCGATTATCTCCATCAGACGATTAAATCAAAAAACCAAAAGAAAAGAGATACCTGCTGGTTACCTGACGGTTACCTGCCGGTATCTCTTTTAATATTTCACAAACTATTTACTTACCAATTTTAGCAATTGTTACTCCTAAGCCACCTTCTCCCTCTCCACCGGTCCTATAACTTTTAACATGGGGAGATTCCTCCAGTAATTCAGCAACAGCTTCCCTTAAAGCGCCACTGCCTTTACCATGAATTATTTCAACCTCAGTTAAACCGGCAAGAAATGCATCATCAAGATATTTATCAACTATCTGCTGGGCTTCCTCATATCTCTTGCCTCTTATATCCAGACTATTTGAAACTGATTTATTCTTCTTAACCTGATATTTCTTAAAGGTTTTTTTATCTTCCTTTTCCTCATCTGGAGTTGGAGAGAGATCTGATTGATCTACAGTTACCTGCATAATACCAGCCTGAACAGTTGCCTCTTTTTTAGAATCATCAAGCTCAATAATCTCTCCAGTCTGTGATAGGCTATTAATTCTAACCTCTTCACCAGGCTGGAAATCATGACTGATTTCTTTATCTTTATCACTTTCTTTACTTTCAGTCTTAAGCTTTTTCTCCATATCCTTCATTTCCTGGTTAATCTCAGTTTCAAGCCTGTCAACATCTGGCCGGTTGGCAAAATCTTTATTCTTTAATTCAGATAAGATTCTTTTTGCTTTAGCCTGAGCCTGTCGCAATTCTCTCCTGGCCTGCTCTCTTGTCTCTTCAAGAATCTTTTTCTTATCCTTGTCTAATTTTTCTTTTTCTTTTTCTAATTCTTCTTTCTCTTTTTCTAATCTGGCTTCTAATTTTTCAAGCTCCAGATTCTTTTCTTCATAATAACGCCTTTTATCATTTAAGTCAGCAATGATCTCTTCAACAACCAGCTCATCCTCATCTAAAAGGCTTCTTGCATCCTCAATAATCTTATCAGGTAAGCCAAGTCTTAAAGCTATTTCAAAAGCATTACTACCTCCAGGAACTCCCATTATCAATCTATAAGTCGGGCTTAAACTTTCCAGATCAAACTCAACTGAGGCATTTTCTACCCCATCATTACTATAGGCATAACTTTTTAGCTGACTGTAATGGGTTGTAGCAACAGTAACAGCATTCTTCTCTTTAAATTCATCTAATAGAGCAATTCCTAGAGCTGCTCCCTCCCTGGGATCTGTTCCAGCACCAATCTCATCCAGTAAAACAAGTGAATTAGCATCTGCTTTAGATAAAAACATATTAATTTTATTCATATGAGATGAAAAAGTACTTAAATTCTGTTCAATACTCTGTTCATCACCAATATCAGCAAATACCGAATTAAAGATAGAAATTCTAGTGCCATCATCCGCAGGCACTGGAATCCCACTTCCTGCAAGTGATACAAACAATCCTAATGTTTTTAAAGCTACTGTTTTACCACCAGTATTTGGACCAGTAATTAACAATGTTCTAAATTTACCGCCTACATGTACATCAATAGGTACAGCCTGATCGCCTAATAAAGGATGCCTTCCCTGAACTATCTTAATATATCCAGATTTATTGACTGCAGGTACAGTTCCATCATATTGATTTAAAAATCCACCTCTAGCAAATATTTCATCAATTTTAACTAAAATATTAAAATTTCTCTTTAAAGGCCGATACCTGTCTGCAATTTTTAATGTTAATTTCCTTAATATTCTCTGGATCTCAGCCTTCTCGTCCTGCTGAAGTTCCCGCAGATTATTATTTAACTTCACCACTTCCACAGGCTCCATAAAGACTGTAACTCCACTGGAAGATTGATCATGGATAATACCTGAAAAAGTATTTTTATATTCCTGTTTTACTGGAACGACAAATCTGTTTTCTCTTCTGGTAACAATAGTATCCTGTAACATTTTCTGCCTGCCAGAATCTCTGATAATACTATCTAATTTATTTCTAATCTGATTTTCAGTACTATCTATATTATTTCTAATATTTTTTAGTTTATTACTGGCAGTATCCTTTATTTCATTATTCTCATCAATAATCTTATTAATTTCATTTAATAATTCCCCCTGGTTTTCCAGGTTTTCAGCATATTTTAGTAAAGGGCCATCAATAATTAGATTATCTCCAGATTTAAATTTTTCCTCTAAATCCTTTAAATCTTTAAAATAAGCAAGGCTATTACCTGTTGATCTTATCAACCTTTCAACTTTACTTATCTCACTTATTTGCAGCACAATCTCTTTACTTGCCCGCTCTAAAATAGCTGGAATATCCTCTGGACATAATAAAGGAGGGCGACCTAACTCTTCTATTAAAGCAGCCGCCTGACCTGCTTCTTTAAGCTTATACTGGACCTGATCTTTATATTTAAAGGGTACCAGCGATCTAACCTTATTCTTTCCAGGATAAGTTCGGGCCTGTTCTGCCACCATCTCTTTTATCTTATTAAACTCCAAAACCTCTAAACTTGGACGATGCATTTATAAAGTCACCTCAGTAAATTCTTGCTTCTATTTATTTAAATAATCAATCAATTGATCAGAGTTCATTGTATTTATTATATCATCTTTTTCTAGCCAGCCTCTTCTGGCTACAGATACGCCTAATTCCATATCCTTTAATTCTCTGGTATGATGGGCGTCAGTATTAATAGAAATCTTTACATCAGCCTCTTTTGCCTTTTTCGCATAATGATCATCAAGATCCAATCTCGATGGTGAGGCATTTATCTCTAAAGCAGTTCCAGTTCTGGCAGCTTCTTTAATAATCTTATCCATATCTACAGGGTAAGCCTCTCTTTTACCTAATAATCTGCCCCTGGGATGGGCAATAATATCAACATTAGGGTTCTCCATTGCAGTTATAATTCTCTCATTAATTTCAGCCTCTGACTGGGTAAATCCACTATGAATTGAACCTATAACTAAATCCAGTTTTTCAAGGACTTCATCAGAAAAATCAAGATTGTTATCACTTAATATATCTACCTCAATACCTGAGAGTATTTTAAAATCAGGATATTTCTTCTGTACCTCAGCTATCTCTTTAGCCTGTTCTTCTAAATCTTCAACAGTTAAACCACTTGCAATCCTTAAAGATTCAGAGTGATCAGTAACTGCTATATACTCGTAACCCTGAGCAATTGCAGCTTCAACCATCTCCTCAATTGTGCAGGCACCATCACTATATCTGGTATGAAGATGAAGTTCGCCTTTAATATCTGCTAGTTCAACAGATTCAGGTAGTTTATTTTCACTGGCTGCTTCAATCTCGCCTTTATCCTCCCTTAGCTCAGGAATAATATAAGATAGACCTAAAAACTCATATAAATCAGCCTCTGTATTTATCCTGGTAACTTTCTCATCAGTTTCTCTATCAAAAAGACCATATTCATTGGAAATATAACCTGCTTCTTTGGCAATTCTCCTGATTACCACATTATGCTCCTTAGAACCAGTAAAATGCTGTTGAGCAAATGGATAGCTTTCTTCTTCAAGCAATCTAAAATCAACTTTAATACCATTTTCTAATTGCAAAGTTATTTTAGTATCACCAGCCAGTTCAATCTTTTCAGACTCAGGATAATTTTTAATAGTATCTTTTAATTCCTCTAACTTATCCTCTGCTGGAACAAAAATCATATCTATATCTTTAACAAGTTCTTTTCTCCTTCTTAAACTCCCGGCAAAACTCATCTGTTTCCATAACCCATCTGACTCTTTAAAGTATTCTTCCAGTCTCTTAGCCAGTTTATCAGCTCGACCGATAGTCATTAAGCCCTGATAATTCTCATATTCCAGTAAAGCCTCTAATAAATTATTTTCTGTTTTAGGGCCAAATCCCTTTAAAGTCTGAACCTGATTTTCCTTTAATGCTAGCTTCAAATCGTCTATATTATTAATTTCCAGCTCATAATATAACTGATGAGCCCTTTTAGGGCCTAGTCCAGGAATATTTAATAATTCAGAAATTCCTGCTGGCAACTCCCTTTTTAATTCTTCTAACTGGCTGGAAGTTCCTGTCTCAAAGATTTCAGTTATAATACCGGCAAGACCTTCGCCAACCCCTTTTATATCCTGTAATCTTCCATCTTTAACTATATCAATTAATTTCTCCGATTGTCCGGTAATAGCTCTGGCAGCATTCTGATAAGCCCTTATTCTAAATGGATTATCACCTTTTATTTCCATTAAATCAGCAAGTTCATTCAACATTGCGGCAACTTCTTTTGCTGTTAAGTCTTCCATATCTAGCCTCCTAAGATTTAAGTAAATATATTATCACTGCATAAGACGGCCAGTAACTGGCCGTCTTAATTTAAAATATCATTGATTGCCTCTTGAAATATCGGGGTAAGATCAAGCAACCAGAGAGCTAAATATGAATTGTTAACCATTGATTCGACTTCAGGGATAGGTATCTGATTTAAAATAACAACAAGAAAATAAACTAAAGCAATCCCTTTAAGCCCGCCAAATAAAATTCCACCTGCTCGATCGGCTGCTTCTAAATATAATTTATCTAACAATGCTTTAAATGATTCCCCTAATAAATGAATTACAACATTTAAAACAATAAAAATAATAGCAAAACTGATAAATTGCAAAACTGTCGGTGATAAATCTAAAAATCGCTCAAGAAAAATAACAAAATCTAAATAAAAATAGACAGAGACATATACAGAGATCAGAAGCCCTAAAATAGTGGCAGTCTGCCTTACAAACCCTTTTTTATAACCGGTAATTAGAAAGAATAATAATACTATGCCGATAATTATATCAAGCAGAGATAAAGCAGGCAATTATCATTCAACCTCCTGTAATAGTTCCATTAATTCATCGTTATCCTGTCTCAATCTGTTAAGTTCATCTTCCAACTCTTCTTTTTCTTGAGCCAGTCTATCCCGTTCCCTGATAACCTTATCCTTTTCCTGCTCAGCTTTATGCTTTAAATCTGCAAGATTAATTAAGGTTAAGGCATTCAACCTTCTTTTAGGAATATACGGATAGGCATTTTTAATGTCAGAGCCTATCCGATTTATTGTATCACTTAATTCATGAATATATCCCTGGGGTTGATCAGTAGTAACAGTATGAGACTCACCTAAAATATTAATTCTAAATTTATTTTTCTTATCTTGAGTCATCTTTTTAATCCCCCAATTAACTATTAGTTAGATATAATATTCATTATAAATCTATAAATTCCTGCAAAAAAGGTTTAATTACCTCTAATTTCTACATTAAATCTGGATTTTAACTCTTTAATAACTTTTTCAATCTCTTCAGTTACTTCCTCTTCTTTAATTGTTTTATCCTTATCCAGATAAGTCAGCTTTAATGCCAGCGACTTTTTACCTTCAGGTATCTGACTGCCTTTATAATAATCAAATAACTCAACCTTTTCCAGAATCCTGCCAGAAATATCTTTAATAGATTCAATAATAGCTCCGGCAGTAACTTCTTCTGAAACTATTAAAGCCAGATCCCTCTCAGTTGATGGATATCTGGAGATCTCTCCATGCCGTATTGAATCTCTGCCAGTCAGAGCAAATAAATTATCTAGATTTATTTCAACAATTGCAGTTCTTTCTGGTAAATCTTCATCTTCCTGTATATCTGGATGAATTTCCCCGATCATACCACAATCTTTTCCATTTATTAGAATGTTTGCTGCTCTACCTGGATGAAATATTTCATAGGCTGCTTTCTCAAATTTATAATTATCTATTTTATAATAATCAAATAGATTTTCAAGTATTCCCTTCAGATAAAAGAAATCCGGGGCGTCTAAATCCCAGCTATCAACACTGGCGCCCATACTGGCCATCGCCAGCATATTTTTCTCACCAGGTTTCTGATTGCCTCTATCAAAAAACACCCGACCAATTTCATATACAGCCATATTTTTTATCTGTTTTCTTGAATTATTTGCTAAAACATTAATTAAACCTGGTAATAGAGTTGTTCTTAAATCAGCAAAAGCTTCACTGAGAGGATTTTTTAGCCTCAGTTCTATTGCTTTATCTTCAGGAAGTAATTTTAAATATTTACTCTTACTCTCCCATAGACTGAAAGTCTTTGCTTCATCAAGTCCCTGACCCTGAAGCAGTTTCATTAAAGTAAGCTCTTTCTTCTGATTTTCATTTCTGCCTCCAGACCCTTTACTGGCCGGTCTTGTATATGGGATATTATTATACCCATAAACCCTGGCAACTTCTTCAATTAAATCTGCCTGATATTCAACATCAGTTCTAAAGGATGGCACATCTACTTTTAATTTATCAGTTTCTATCTCAACAGAAAAGCCCAGAGCTTCAAGCATATCTCTGATCTCTTCTTTTTCAATATCAATACCTAAATGATTATTAACTTTATCAGGTCTTAAAGATAAAATTAATTCAGCTTCTGGAGACGGATATTCATCATTAAGATTGCCAACCACTTCAGCACCTGCATATTTAACAAAAAGATTTGCAGCCCGTCTGGAGACCTCAGCGATAGCCTTAATATCAATCTTTCTTTCAAATCTATGAGAGGATTCACTGGGCAGGGCAAATTTCCGAGCTGTTGTCCTGATATTAACAGGATCAAAGCAAGCCGCCTCAAGCAAAATATTTTCTGTCTCACTGGAAACCTCTGTCTCTTCTCCTCCCATTACACCAGCAAGGCCTATAGCCTTATTTTCATCTGCTATCACCAGAACATCTTCATCTAATTCACGTCTCTGCCCATCAAGAGTTACTAAATCTTCACCTTGTCTGGCTCTCCGAATAATAATCTTATCTCCAGAAACCTTATCATAATCAAAAGCATGAAGAGGTTGATTATATTCAAGCATTACAAAATTAGTTATATCAACCACATTATTAATCGGCCTGATTCCAGAAGCTTTTAAATATCTTTGCATCCAGATTGGAGAGGGACCTATTTCAATTCCTTTTATAAGTCTTGCTGTATATCTGCTGCAGAGATTTTCATCTTCTATATCTATTTTAACAGGTAAGTCTTCTTCCGATTCAAGATTAGTATCTGGATAATTAATTTCTAAATTTTCATCTGCCAGAGCAGAAAGTTCTCTAGCTACACCTAGCATTCCAAGACATCTAGAATAATTAGGTGTTAAATCTAATTTATAAACAAAATCATTTAACATATACTCATCGATAAACTTTGCACCAACACTAAAGTCATCAGGCAGCTCCATAATTCCTGGCTGTCTCTCTTCTGCAAGTTTAAGCTCATCTGCCGAACAGATCATCCCATTGGATTGAACCCCTCTTAATTTAGCTTCACCAATTTTCATTCCATCTGGTAAGATAGTACCAGGTAACGCAACTGGAACCTTTAGATCTTTCCTGACATTATCTGCCCCGCAAACAATCTGATAAACCTCATCTTCTCCACAATCAACCTGACAGACATGTAATTTATCTGCATTTTCATGCTCCTTTACATCAAGAACCTTACCAACAATTATATCTTCAAGGCCTGAACCTAAAAATTCCAATTTCTCAACTTCCAGTCCAGCCATAGTTAATTTTTTCTCCAGCTCATATGGTGTATAAGGTAGATCTATATATGAATTTAACCAGTTATGTGATATCTGCATAATTTATGCTCCTCTCTGCCAGTTTAAAATTGTTTTAAGAAACGACGATCATTTTCAAATAATAATCTAATATCATTAATCCCATATTTTAATAAAGTAATTCGATCAATTCCCATTCCAAAAGCAAAACCACTATATTTTTCAGGATCGATACCTGACATTCTTAAGACATTTGGATGGACCATTCCAGAACCCATGATTTCAAGCCAGCCAGTCCTTGAACAGAGACTGCATCCATCTCCCTGACAGACTATACAGGAAACATCAACCTCTGCACTGGGTTCAGTAAATGGGAAATAACTGGGGCGAAACCTAACTTCCTGGTCCTTGCCATAAATCTCCTCAACCATTGCCCTTATCGTACCCTTTAAATCACCAAAGGTTATGTTCTCATCAATCACTAAACCCTCCAATTGATGAAACACAGGGGAATGCGAGGCATCTAATTCATCAGCTCGATAGACCCTGCCTGGTGCAATAATTCTAATAGGCGGTTCTGTATTTTCCATCGTTCTTACCTGGACCGGAGATGTATGGGTCCTTAATAAAAAGCTATCATTGAAATATAGAGTATCCTGTAAATCTCGTGCTGGATGATTTTCAGGAATATTTAAAGCTTCAAAATTATGATATTCATCTTCTAGTTCAGGTCCTTCTGCAATTTCAAAGCCTAATCCAATAAAAATATCTTCTAACTCTTCAGTTACAACAGAAAGAGGATGTCTGGCTCCCTGGTTGATAGTTTTTCCAGGTAGAGTTACATCAATAGTCTCTTCTGCTAATTTTTTAGCTTTAGCTTCAGCCTCGAATTTTTCTTTCTTTTCATTCAATTCTGCTTCAATTTTTTGTTTTAAAATATTAGCTTCTTTCCCTAAAACTGGACGTTTTTCCGCAGGGATACTCCCCATCTTATTAAATAATTTTTGAACTTCTCCCTTTTTCCCCAGATATTTAATTCTTAAATCTTCTAATGCATCTAAATCATTAGCCTGGGAATATTCTTTCTTAAATTCATCTAAAATTTCACTTACAGTTTCTTTTACATCCATTTATCTCCACCTCCGATTATATTTAAAGCCTATTCCATAAAAAAAAGCCCCTGATAAAGGGACGAAGGTTCGCGGTACCACCCTAATTATCTGTTAAATTATAACAGACCTCTCAGTTGATTTCTAACAGGTTTACTCCTGAGAAAACCTACTTAACATTCAGCCTCCAGCTCCAGAGTGAATTTAGACGAATATTTTTAAACTGCTCCCAGTCTAAGACAGTTATTCCCTATAAAAAATATTTTCGCCTACTTTCTCCTTCTCTGCTTTTAAATATTTATTTTTAAATTAACTCATTTATTAAATTATATCATAAGAAATTTTGATTGACAACAAAGACCTATTAGTTAGCAGATTAAAAGCTTCTAACCATTTCAAAAATCAATATAGTTCCTGCCATTGCAGCATTTAATGACTCAATATTTCCTTTTATAGGAATAGAAATACTCTCATGCTCCAATTCATAAATTTCATTAGAAAGACCTCTGGCTTCGTTGCCGATTGTTAAAATATCATTCTCCTTAAAAACAAAATCATAATATGGTTTGGCTGCACCTGGCTCAGCAAAGATCATTCTTCTTTTAGAATTAATAAATTTCTTGTTTAAATCTTTTATATCAACATTTTTGATTAATTCTAAATCAAATATCCCCCCCATTGAAGCCCTGATAACTTTAGGATTATAAATATCAACAGTACCTTTTAAAGCAATAATACCGGCAAAACCAGCTGCTGAAGCCGACCTGATTAAAGTTCCAGCATTCCCGGGGTCCTGTAGACCAGCCAGTAATAATATTGGCCCCTCTAAATCTATTAAATTATCTAAACTACAGGTTTTCATCTCAGCAACTGCCAGAATACCCTGGCTATTTACAGTCTCTGAAATCTCAGCAAAAAGTTCTGCTTCTAGTAGATATTTATCTGCCCTTTCATCAAATAAATCAATAATTCTTTCAATATTCTCCTGTTTATGTACTTCTTCTGAAATATAAACTTCTTTTATATTTCCAGACATATTTATTGCTGCTTCAATAATCTGAATTCCTTCTAAAATAAACTCCTGAAACTCATCCCTATATTTTTTCCTCTTCAACTTTCTAACCCTTTTGATATTCTGATTTTGATTACTGCTTAGCTCTATAAAAGAATTATCAATCATTTTTATACACCTCTATTCTAATCAAAAGATAAATAAAGGCCTGGAGAAAGCCCCCAGACCTTAAATATAATATAATTTATCCTGCTAGTTGTTCCTGAGCCAGTTCAACTAACTCAGCAAAACCATCCTTATCATTAACTGCCATATCAGCAAGGATCTTACGATCAATCTCTACATTGGCCTGCTTAAGACCATTTATGAAACGACTATATGAGAGACCATTCTGTCTTGCTGCTGCATTAATTCTAGTAATCCAGAGACGGCGAAACTCTCTTTTCTTTCTTCTTCTATCTCTATATGCATAATCAAGAGATTTCATTACAGCTTCATTTGCAGGACGGAAAAGTCTGCTCCTTGAGCCAAAGAATCCCTTGGCATTTTTTAAGACTTTCTTTCTTCTTTTTCTAGCTTTATTTCCTCTTTTTACTCGTGGCATCTATCATTCACTCCTTTCCATCTGAACAGTTGTTATTATATGCTATAAAATTTATTCATAGGGTAATAAATGCTTATACTTTTTTGCATGTGTATCGTTAACAAGAGTATCTTTACTTAAATTTCTTTTTCTTTTAGCCTTCTTTTTTGTCTGCAAATGACTATTAAAGGCTTTCTTTCTCTTTAATTTACCTTTACCAGTCTTCTTAACTCTTTTTTTGATTCCTTTATGAGTTTTCATTTTAGGCATAATTAAGACCTCCTAATCTATATAATAATTACTTATCACTATCTGGTGTTATAAACATCATCATATTGCGGCCTTCCATATTAGGGCCACTTTCAACAGAACCTAAATCTTCGGTTCCTTCTATTAGTCTCTCCATTAATTCATGACCGATTTCTTGATGCATCATTTCCCGGCCTCTAAATTTAAGTCTAACTTTAACTTTATCTTTATTCTTTAAAAATCTTCTGGCCTGCTTTAACTTAACATCAAAATCATGGTCATCAATTTTAACACCCATCTGAACCTCTTTTACGTTCATTACATTTTGATTCTTCTTAGCTTCCTTTTCCTTTTTAGCCTGTTCATACTTATATTTTCCATAATCCATAATACGACAGACTGGAGGATTAGCCTGAGGTGCAACCTCAACTAAATCCATACCTTTTTCTTCTGCTGCTCTCATAGCCTCATCAATGGATTTAATTCCTATCTGCTCACCCTCTTGATCAATCAACCTAACCTCTCGGGCTCTAATCTGCTGGTTAACCCGTAAATCTTCTACGATTTTATCCACCTCCTAATATATTTGAAAACAAAAAGCGGGGATCCATTCCTGGACCGCCCGCAAATAAACAAAATTAAGACTACATAATTATCCCTGAGAGAATAGTCTAATCCCAGAGCAGAACCGATTAATTGGTTCTGAATCAGTAGTTATTAACCAGTAATCCTATTACTGGTGAGAAGCAGGCGCTCCTACTTTATTGTCACTAAAATATAGTATACCAGAGAAAATAACCTAAGTCAACAAAAAATCTGATTAATTCTTCTCAGCAATCTCTTTATTTATATTATTAATAAACTCCTGAAGATCAACCTGGCCCTGATCTCCTTCACGCCGGTCTCTTACAGAAACAGAACCACTTTCTTCTTCTCTTGAACCAACAATTAACATATAAGGAACCTGTTCAACCTGGGCTTCTCGAATTTTATAGCCTACCTGTTCATCTCTTTTATCTATTTCAACTCTGATATCATATTTCTGAAGTTCTTCCTGAACCTTATCAGCATAACTGTTCTGGTCATCAGATACCGGAATAATCTTAGCCTGTACAGGGGCCAGCCAGGTCGGGAAAGCTCCAGCATATTTTTCAATTAACATAGCAAGAGTTCTCTCATAACAACCAATAGACGTTCTATGAATAATATATGGTCTCTGTTTTTCATTATCGCTATCTACATAGGTCATATCAAATCTTTCAGGGAGACTGAAATCTATCTGAATAGTAATTATTGTATCCTCTTTACCATGAACATTCTTAAACTGAATATCCAGTTTCGGTCCATAAAAGGCAGCTTCTCCATCTGCAACTTCATATTCAAGATCCATTTTTTCTAAGATATTTTCCATCTTCTCCTGGGTATCATGCCAGGCCTCAGGATTATCAATATATTTACCTTTATTATCTGGATCCCATCTGGAGAAACGATACCAGATATCATCTTCTATCCCGATTGTTTCCATAACATAATTTACCAGATCAATAACACCTAAAAATTCTTCTTCGAGCTGTTCCGGGGTACAGATCAAATGGCCTTCAGAGATAGTAAACTGTCTAACCCTGATCAAACCATGCATCTCACCAGAAGCTTCATTTCTAAAGAGTGTTGATGTTTCAGCATATCTAATTGGAAGATCTCGATAACTTCTCAATTTAGAATTATAGATCATAAACTGAAAAGGACAGGTCATTGGCCTCATACCCAGGACCTCTTCATCTTTGTCTTCATCACCAATCACAAACATATCATCTTTATAATGTTCCCAGTGTCCTGAAGTTTCATATAAATCCTTTTTTGCCATATAAGGGGTCATGGTTCTTTTATAGCCCCGTTTCTCCTCTTCGTCTTCAATAAACCTCTGCAAAATTTGAATAACTTTAGCTCCTTTTGGTTTTAATAAAGGTAAACCCTGGCCAACTATATCAGAGGTCATAAATAAATCTAATTTTCGCCCGAGCCTATTATGATCACGCTTTTTAGCCTCTTCTCTCTGTTTTAAATATTCTTCTAACTCCTTTTCATCAGCAAAAGCTGTAGCATAGACCCTCTGCAGCATCTCATTATTTTCATCTCCACGCCAGTAGGCGCCGGCAACGTTTAATAATTCAAAAGCTTCAACCATCCCAGTTCTAGGAAGATGTGGCCCCCGGCAGAGATCAACAAAGTCTCCCTGACGATAAAGGCTGATCATATCATCCTCTAATTCTTCAATCAACTCAACTTTATACGGTTCGTTTCTATCTTCCATTAATTGAACTGCTTCATCTTTAGGTAAAACAAACTTTCTCACCGGCAAATCCTCATCTATAATCTCCTGCATCTTCTCTTTAATATCATCAAGGTCCTCTTTGGAAATAGATTCTTCTAAATCAAAATCATAATAAAAGCCCTCATCAATTGTCGGTCCAATTGCAATACTAACATCATCATATAAATCCTTTACAGCCTGGGCCAGAATATGAGAAGCGGTATGTCTTAAAATATCAAGCCCTTCCTCTGAATCAATAGTAATTATAGCAAGCTCTACGTCCTCATCAATTTCATAATAGGTGTCTACTTTTTTACCATCAACAATACCTGCAACTGCATCCTTGCCCAATCTTCTACCAATATCATAGGCAACGTCTTCAACTGTAACCTTCTTTTCATATTCCTTTGTTGAACCATCAGGTAATGTAATTTGAACCATTAATATCAACCTCCTAATAAATTTATCTAAAATTAAAAAGCCCACCTCCAGTAAAAACTAGAGGCGGGCGATATATTCGCACACGGTTCCACTCTATTTAAGAGAACAAAAACATTCTCCACTCAAACCAGTCTAACGGCTGGAACCCGGATTCTGATAATCACAATCATCGCTTTCCCAGAATCAGCTCAAGGGTGGTCTTCAATTGATTTTAAACTAAGTGCTTTCAGCCTGAGGCACTATATCTCTTTTGAGTTTTACAATCAATCTACTCTCCCAATCATAGCTTTATCATTATATTTGAAATTATTATATTAAATCTTAAAATTAAAGTCAAGTATTTTAATGTTTAAAATGTCTGTATCCAGTAAAATACATCTTAATACCATGTTCATCACAGGCTTTTATTACATCTTCATCCCGGATTGAGCCACCTGGCTGAATAATTGATTTAATATTATTTTCAGCAGCTATTTCAATTGCATCTGGATAAGGGAAAAAGGCATCAGAAGCCAGGACTCCACCGAACTGCCTTCCAGCAGCCTTTTTGCTCGCCAATCTAACAGCATCAACACGACTCATCTGTCCGGCACCAATCCCAACAATGGCCTCACCTCTTGCCAGGGCAATAGCATTTGACTTTACATGCTTGGCTGCCATAGTAGCAAGATATAATTCCTTTAATTCTTTCTCTTTAATCTCTTTATCTTTGTATGGTCCTGCAACCTGCTTTAAATCGGCAAGATCATCAACTCCTATATCTTTTTCCTGTAATAGGAATCCACCAGATATAGATTTGATTTCATAATCATTTTTTTCAGCAATCTTCATATCAGCTAACTCTAATAATTTAATATCAGACCAGCGATCAACTAAGGCCTCAACAGCTTCCTCAGTATATGAAGGAGCAAGGACTATCTCAATATATTTTCTGCCACCGATCATTTCTCTGGCAACACTTCCGCCAACTTCTCTATTAAATGCAACTATACTTCCATAAGCTGATTGTGGGTCACCAGCATAAGCTTTTCTAAAGGCAACAACAGGGGAGTGAGCTATAGCCAGCCCACAGGGGTTTGTATGTTTAATAATTGCCGTTGCAGCATGTTCATCAAATTCAAGAATTAAATCCAGAGCCGCCTGACTATCATTTATATTATTATATGATAAATCATCACCATTTAATTGCCTGGCAGATAATAATGATGTCCCGGATAATAAATCCTTACTTCTGTAAACTGCAGCTTTCTGATGAGGGTTTTCACCGTATTTAAGTTCTCTATCCAGTTCAGCTTTAATATTAAAACTCACCTGGAAATTATCTTTCTGATCTGATTCAACATCCAGGCTACCAAAATAATCAGAAATTGCCCCATCATAATTAGCAATATAGCTAAATGCAGCCCTGGCCAGCTTTGATCTATATTTTTTATCTATATTTCCCTCTGTATATGTATCTAAAAATCCAGCATACTGCTCAGGATCTGTTAGAACTAAAACATCCTGATAATTTTTAGCAGCTGATCTAATTAAAGTCTGGCCACCTATATCAATCTCCTCTAAAATCCCAGAATGATCATCTGGATTATTTTCCACTTTATTCTCAAAGGGATAGAGATTACACACAATTAGATCGATTGGCTCAATCTCATTATCATTAAGATCTTCTATATCCTTTTCATTACTCCTTCTGGCCAGTATGCCCGCCATAACTGCCGGATGCAAAGTTTTAACCCGACCGGCAAGTAATTCAGGATAACCAGTAAGTTCAGATATCTCCATTACATCAATATCATTGCTCTTTAGCTTCTCAGCTGTTCCCCCTGTTGCAATAATTTCTACTCCATTCTCTGATAATTTCTCAGCTAATTCTACAATTCCCTTTTTTTCTGCGACACTAATTAAAGCTCTTTTAATATTTGACACCTTACCACGTCCTTTCTATATTCAATCTATCTGACCAATTATTTACTATTTCAACAGTCTCATTAATTGCTGCTCCAGTATAATTAGCCGGATTATTTAGTATATCTTTTTCAGCAGTTGTTAATTTGTCAAAATACTTGTTTAAACCCTCATCTTCCTGAGCCAACTCTAAAACCTTTTTGCCTGTTTCCTCAGATTTTAAAGTCAATTTCCTGACAGCTTCATGGGCATCAGGATGACCTTCCCTGGCGAGCATAATATATAATGGCTCAGCAAGAATCATATCTTTATGATTATCAAGGTTTCTCTTTAGATTTTCATGATCAAGGACGAGCCTTGCCATCACTTTATTAAGTCTTTTAATAGCCAGAAATAAATGACTGATAATTTCAGGATAATACCTGGCTGAAGATGAATTAGTTAGATCTCTTTGATGCTCACAGAGCTGGTCCATGTAAACAGTAATAATCTTAGGAACTGTTACTTTCCAGGAACTTTTGATATTTTCAAAGTTGATTGGATTTCTCTTCTGGGGCATAGTCGAAGAGCCAACCTGATCTTCAGAGAATGCCTCGCCGGTCTCACTTATCTCCGATCTCTGTAAATGCCTGAAATCATCACTTAAATCAGCAATTACCCCAAAAGTCGAAACTATACCATGAATATAATCAGTAATTTTTTCAGGTGGAATTATCTGAGTTGAATGTTCAGACCTATTAAGATCCAGTTTATTAAGTAAGACAGTTTCAAACTCTACTGGATTATCAACCAGTAAAGAAAGTGAATTATAGGCTCCAACTGCACCAGAGAATTGACCGGTAAGCTCACTGCTATAATTTTCAAGACTTTCTAACCTATTGCCCAGTCGACTAACAAACCCGGCCATATAATAGCCAAAGGTTACCGGCACAGCTGCCTGGCCATGGGTCCTGCCAAGTTGGACAGTCGACCTTTCTCGATAAGCAACTTCAGAGATTTTTTCAATCAATTCCTTTAAAGCAGGTATTAAAACTTCATCATTAAAAGCCTTATATCTTAAAATTGCAGCAGTATCTACAATATCAAAAGATGTAGCCCCTAAATGAATGTATTGCCTGAACTCAGAATCAACATTTTCCCTGAGACAATTGACTAAGGCCCTTGTATTATGTTTTGTCTTCTCCTCTTCCTTATAAACTTCATCAGCATTGATAGATTCAACTGCTTTTTTCATCTGATCAATAGCTTTTTTAGGTGCAATCCCGAAATCCACTAGTGTTTCAATTAGGGCCAATTCCACCCTGGCTTCCCATTTAAACCTTGCTTCTTCAGAAAAGTACTGACTTAATAACCGAAAATTCTCCCCACGACTATATCTGTGGTCAAGGGGACTTAAATTATTGAAAATATTTCTTTCTGACGACAAATTATTTCCTCCTCAGTCTTATATTTATAAAAAAATTTATAATTAGAGTTGACAGATAACAAAATTATGATATAATATTTATTGTATTGCCGAGGTGGCGGAATTGGCAGACGCGCAGCGTTGAGGGCGCTGTGGGCCTTAGGCCTGTGTGGGTTCGAATCCCACCCTCGGCACCATTTTAATATTATTAGTAATAGATAAAACCTGCCACTGGCAGGCTTTTTTTATTTTAAATAAACTTAATAATCTCTACAGGATAAAAAACTCTACAATCAAATTATACTCCTGTCCAGGTTTAATGTCAATTTTATATTGTAATTTTTATAAAAATAATATATAATTAATATTGTTGATTAATTCACTAAAATATTCAGGAGGTACCATTTAATAATGCCTAACAACAAAACTAGCTCATATGCATCAGGTTCATCTAAATCACTTAGACATTCATTAGCATTAACAGCAACAGAAAATGCTAAATTTATAATCTTATTTTTATATGGAGTCATCCTTATTGGTACAGCTTTTTATTTTAATAGTCCAGCTGAACTCTTTAACGGCATGATGTCTATCTCTTTATCAGAAAGCACATTAATCTCAGATTATATGGTCTTAGGTAATATTGGTTCTGCTTTTCTAAATGCCGGATTTTTAATGCTAATCTCACTGGCCATTGTAAAAAAAGCTAAAGTTAATATAAATGGCTCAATAATTGCAGCAGTTTTTACAGTTGCCGGTTTTGCTTTTTTTGGAAAAAATATTTTTAATGTCTGGCCAATTTTTGGCGGAGTTTACTTATATGCACTTTATAAAGAAGAACCTTTTAGCCGCTTTATATTAGTAGCCCTGTTTGGAACAGCTTTAGCCCCATTAGTAAGCCTTGTAAGTTTTGGTTTAGGCTTCAGTACCATTAATGGTTTGGCTTTAGGCGCAATATTTGGTACCTTAGCCGGTTTTATTCTGCCACCACTGGCGAATCATATGGTTAAATTTCATCAGGGTTATAATATCTATAATATTGGTTTTACAGCTGGTATGACTGGATCACTTTTTATGGCTGTATTTAGAGCATTTGATCTTGAAGCTGCAAGCCAGTTTCATTTTGCAGAAGGTTTAAATGATCAGCTTGGAATGTATCTGCTAGTTCTATTCATATCAATGGTTGTAGTTGGCCTTTTATATAATAACCTATCCTTTAAAGGTTTCACAAAGGTTACCAGACATAGCGGTCGATTAGTTTCTGATTTTATTAATACCGATGGTATGGGAGTAACGTTTCTCAATATGGGAATTATGGGAATAATCTCTCTAGGATACATTGTTCTTGTCGGTGGAGAAATAAACGGACCAATTATCGGGGGGATTTTTACAATCGTAGGTTTTGCAGCTTTTGGTAAACACCCTCGAAATGTAATACCTATTCTAATTGGCATTTTTCTTTCAACTCAGGTTCAGGCAATTGAAGCTGCTTCAGCTGGAGCTCTATTGGCCGCCCTATTTGGAACAACTCTAGCTCCAATTGCAGGCCAATATGGAATAAAAGCTGGACTTCTTGCAGGCTTTTTACATCTAGCTGTGGTTATGAATGTTGGTTACCTTCACGGCGGTATCAACCTTTATAACAATGGTTTTGCTGGTGGACTTGTTGCAGCAATGTTAATACCTATACTAAGTAGCCTCGGGCAAACAAACCCTGAAAGGAGTTAATAATGCGCGAAACTAAAAAGGCAGTCAAAATTATCAGTGAACTAATGACTTATTTCTTCGATCAAGGGGCAAAAAATGTTGAGGTCAAGTTCAATTCAGATGATGTTGGCCAGGAAAAAGAATATGAAATCATCATTGAAGGCTTAATAGAATATATTTCAGGTGAAGAATTAACAAAACTTAGAGAAGAATTGAATACTAGCAGAGAGGCCCAGGTTGAAGAATATTACTGGGAACTTGCAGGAGAAGGTAATAACTCTAGAGAAATGAGCCTGGTTGGCATGCTAGTAGATAACTCTGTTGTAGAATATAAAGATAATTACTTAAAAATAACTCTCTGGCGCCAGGATTAAATAAAAATATAATCAATTTAATCAGGCCTGAGCATTAGCTCAGGCCTGAAGTTTTATTTGAAATTAAGTTTTTTTCTCTTATTAAGTTCCAGTCAAATTTCGGTATTTATTCGCTTTAGCTTCGGTCTTTCTTCGGTTTAGCTTCGGTTTAGTTTCGGTATAAATACGGTATAGATTCGATAAAAATAATAACATGGACTCTTTTTTAAAATAACTGATTTTATGAACTTAATTTATTATATCATAAATTTAAATATAATCAATAAATAGGTGGTGCATTTAACTAATTATAATTTACTTTTATCTATTGTAAATCTTGCCGTCTTTAAAGGGTCAACAACCTGACAGATTTCAGCATCTCCAATCAAACTCATAATTAAGCCAGCTTCAGTCAGATCAAACTCATAATTTTCAACAAGATAATTAGCCATTTTCTCTGTAGCCATATCTACAGCCTCATCTAAAGTCTCTGCAGAAGCTACAGTTGAGATTAACTCTCCTTTTTCAATAAAAGGCACAGGTAAATCTTTATCTCTGATAATTTCTGTCTTTAATTTTATCTTGCCTCCAGCTTCAGCAGCACAGACAACAATTTCACCATCTCCCATTAATGCATGCATATCACCTGCAGCTAAAAGAGCCCCATCAGTTTGAACTTTAAAATAAACAGAAGCTCCTGGCCCCAGCAGTTTGCAATCCATATTACCTCCATGTTCACCTGGTGTCCCGGTAGAAATATCATAACCATCTTCCGGGGCAATTCCAATCACACCTACCATAGGTTCCAGATCAAATTTATATTTATCAGAAAATATAAGTTTGTTATTCTTAATTGGCAAAATCTTAGCAATAGATTCTTCAATCAGATGACCTAAAACGCCATCTTTGGGAGCTGCAATCATAACTGCCGGACTTTCAAGTTCTATAGATAAAATCTCAACTTTTAATATATCTCCTTTTTTAGCCCCTTCAATAAATACCGGCCCAGTAGCAGGATTTATATGATCCCAGTTCATCTCAGAAATAACATCATCTTCTGATTTTAATTGACCAGAAAAGCAGTCATATGTGCTAATTGTGAATTCTTCACCAGGTTTAACTTCTGCTATTGCTTTATTTTTTTGATTAAAAGAATATATTACTTTGTTTCTATCAATTAATTTTGACATTTAAAATCACCCTCTAAAATTATTTTATTAAATTTGAAAAAAATAAGCCAGTAGTATATAATTTGTAACAGAATTATCAATATATTTAGGAGGACTGAAATGAATACTGAAATAGTAATAGATAGCGCCTGTGATCTACCTGCAGAAATGAAAGAAAAATATAAAGTCTTACCCTTTAGAATAATTATCAATGAAAAAGAATATAGAGCTGGCAAAGATATCGATATTCAGCAAGTATATGAACATATAAAAAAGAAAAATTACCCAAAAACAGCTCAGGTCAGCCCTAACGATTATAAAGAAACCTTTACTGAACTGGCCAAAAACAAAAAAAATTGTATCTATATAGCATTTTCAGCAGCAATGTCAGGAAGTTTTCAAACTGCTAAATTAATGGCTAGTGAAGTGAAGAATGAATACCCTGACTTTAATATAGAAATTATTGATTCAAAAGCAGGTTCTACTGCTCTAGGACTTCTTGTCAATCACACTAAAAAATTACTGGATAATGGTCTCCCACTAAAAAAAGTTGCACAAATAATCAGGACCGAACGGGAAAACCTGATTCATCTATTCTCTCTGGATAACCTAACAACTTTGCAAAGAGGTGGAAGATTAAGCAAAGGCAAAGCCTTCATCGGTAATATATTAAATATTAAACCTATCCTTGAAGTTGTTGATGGAGAAATAGTTCTTTCAAAAAAAGTAAGAGGTCAACAAAGAATGCTTAAAACACTTATCACTGAAATGGAAAATAAGGGTCAGGATTTAAGTAATCAAATCATTGGTATTAGTCATGCTGATGATGAAGAATTGGCCCTAAAACTAAAAGATAAAATAAAAGACAAATATAATCCTGATGGTTTTTTAATAAATATGATCAGCCCTGTTTTAGGAGCTCATCTCGGAATTGGTGGGATTGGCATCTTCTTTTTCTGCAAGCCCCCTGAAATTAATCCAGGCTAGAAATTGCAGCTCCAATAGCTGTTGAATATTCTGCTTTGTCAGGGAAATAAAAATCAACTGAAAATAACTTTGTTTTTTTCAGCTTCTTTAAAACTTCCTGGCCAATAGTCATACTTGATAATTTGCCGGTAATTACTATCTCCTGACAATCTCTAATCTGGGCAGCAAAAACTGAAAGCATACCAACTGTTTGAAATACAAGATTTATAATACCTAAAGAATAATCTGATCTGGATGGCTTATTATTTAATTTACCAAAATTAGAAGCTGTAATATCAGGTTTTAAATCACCTATTTGATCAAGAGAGATATCTTTAACTCTTAAATCAACATTTTGTAAACTACCAGCGTCTGCCATGTCTACAATATCCTGATAATCAGAGCTATTTAATATTGCATTACCCAGGCCAACAATTGTACCGCCACCAACACCTGTTCCACCTAAATGAGTAATAGAGCCGTTATCATTAAAAACTATAGCAGTGCCTGTTCCCATACTTACAATAACTGCCCTTTTTAAACCTGTTAAATAAGCTCCACCTGCTCCAATAGCCTGAAACTCAGGCACTTTAATAGTTTTTATTCCAAATAGATCTCTTTTAACAAAGGAAGAACCTACACCGGTTACAGCAATCTGGTGAATATCATTCAAGTTAAGATCTTCTTTTTCTAAAAAACTGCCTAAAGCTCCAGTAGCAGATGTTAATGGGTCACTTGCTTCAACAGTTAAATTACCAGTCATTTTTTCATCTTGAAATCCAACAATATCTGTTGTACTACCACCAATATCAATACCTAAAATCATTAAAACTGCCTCCTAACTTACTGCCTATTAAGATAGTCTATTACTTTCTTATAATCATCAAATAATGGCGCTATTATTTTAATAATTTCATCTTTTAACGGGTGTTTAAACTCTAATTTATATGCATGGAGCATCTGTCTTGGTATATCAACAGATAGATTGGTTTTACCCCCGTATTTACTATCACCAATTACAGGATGACCTAAAAACTCTAAATGAGCCCTTATCTGATGGGTTCTACCAGTTAATATTTCAATTTCCAGCTCTGAAAAGCCTTTATATTCAGAAATGATTTCATAAATTGAAACAGCTTTCTTACTATTGTGCCTGACAACAGCCATTTTCTTTCTATCATTTGGGTCTCTGCCAATAGGCGCCTCTATTTTAGCTTTTTGATGCTCAGGCATACCTTTAACTATGGCTCTATAGATCTTCTTTATATCCCTATTTTTAAACTGGCTCGATAATTTCTGATGGGACTGATCAGTCTTAGCTATTACAATTGCTCCTGAAGTATCTTTATCCAGCCTGTGGACGATTCCTGGTCTTTTTTTACCTCCAATTCCTGACAGGTTATTTAGTTGAAATAATAAGCCTTCAACTAAGGTTACACCATCATATGTTGGAGCAGGATGAACTGGAATGCCAGCAGGCTTATTAATTACAGCCAGATATTCATCCTCATACAATATTTCTAAATCAAGATTGACAGGTTTAAGACTTAAGCTCTCTGCCTCTGGAACCTTAACAATTATCCTATCATTAAAATTAATTAGATAGGAATCTTTTTCAACAATGCTTTTATTAACTATAACTAAATTTTTACCGATTAATTTCTGGATGTAAGAACGAGAAAAATCTAATTTATCTGCTAAAAATTTATCTATTCTTATATCGCTTTCATCAGCAATTAATTTTAACTCTTCTTTCAATCTTTCCACTCCTAAATCATAATTCTTCAAATTTAAAAATAAATAATATTAACCCCAGTACTCCTAAAACTATATAAATATCTGCAAAATTAAAAACTGGCCAGATCTGAAAATCAAAAAAGTCAATAACATAACCATATATTAATCTATCTAAAATATTACCAGTTGCACCGGCAAAAACAAAAACAAAAAACAGATTAATATAAAAATTATTAGAAAAAACCTGGGATTTCAAATAAAATAATAATATAATAATAAAAAGCTGTATAATTAATATAATTCCAGTCCGGTCAGCTAATAAGCCAAATGATATTCCGGTATTTCTAACATAGGTAATATGAAAGATCCCCTCTATTAAGGGGCGACTTTCCCCGATAAACATTGTATTTTCAATATAAAATTTACTTAATTGATCAATACCAATCAATAAAAGAAAAATAACTCCAAATTTAATCATCTGCTTTTAAATCCTTATAAATTTCCCTTATTCTATCAGCATATTTCTCAGGAGCTTTTAACGACCCCCAGCCATGTTGAAATTGATAGATCCCATCAAAACCATAATCATAATTACTAATAATTTCATAGGGGATTTCTTCCTTATCAAGTTCAGATTTAATTAATCCAGCCTCAAATTCATTATCAAACTCTAATACTTTTACATATCTTTCGTCTTTAGAAGCCATATTTATAACCCCTTTTATAATATTTAATATCCAATTAAAGTTGCTTCTGGCAATAATATAACCCCATCGAAGATATCATATGGATTTGCCTCAATTTTTTGATAGTATAAATTTAAATCCATCTTTTTATTTCTAAATATTCCCCTATCAAAATCCATATAAATATTATCATCAAGGCCTATAAGATTAGCCGCACTCTTAAATAAATCATCATCTTCATTTTCTTTAATATTAATATCTTTTATACCATTATTGCCATCTGTTATATTTCCAGTCATCGGTAATGTTAAAAGACTATAACTTGATTCTACAGGTGATTCATCACTATTTAAATATTCAGCCAGCCATTGTTTCCTGGATCCTAAATAATGCTCTTTCTGTGCCTGATAAAAGCTATAATTAAAAATGGCATTACCATTATTATTTAAACGTTCATTTGCCAACTCTTTAATTAATTCTTCTCTTAAAGTATGAGCCTCTCTATAATCAATATCCCACATCTCACGAATCTCAATACTAGTTAATTCAACATCAATCATCTCAACTAAAAGCCTATTCCAGTCAGAACCCCAGCTTTGATTAAAATTAGAACTATTATTTGATAATATATCCTTAAATTCTAATAAAATATCTCTTCTATCAGCTGCAGATATTGTTCTATTTAATAATCTATTAACTGTATCCCTTTCAGGCAGTTTCTGCCTCATATATTGCAATGAACTAATAAATTGATCTTCTTGAGAATTCATGTCGCCTGTTTTAACTGAAATCCCGGGACTATTTGAATTATTATTATATTCTCTAATTCTATTTAAAAATATTGCCCAGTTAGAAATGACTTCCTCTACAAATAGATCAGGACTTAAATCACCTTTAACATAAGAATCAAATATCCAGCTATAGGCATGTCTATCCCCCAGGACAACTAAAGAAATATCATTATTTTCAAATTGATGGATAACAAAATCTACCAGTAAATCCTGATGTTCTTGAATCCCTCTAAACTGGCCAATAACAATAGCTTCTTTACCAGATACTGTTTCTAATAAATTTATAGGTAAATCCCCTTTAGAAAAAGTTTCTGAAGCATCAATTATATCATCTTCACTTATTCTAGAACAGCCTGTTAAATTTAAAATTATTAATGTCAGGACTAGAAATAAAAAGAGTCCTTTAAATTTCCTCATTATCATCACCTAAAATTCTATAACATATGTAAATTTAATTCTTCTGAAAGACTTTTTAAAACATTCATGCCAACCACACTATTACCTGAATTATCAAGTGATGGCCCAAAAACACCAATTCCAAATCTATTCTTTACTGGCGCTAAAATACCACCAGATACTCCACTTTTAGCAGGAATACCTACATCAATTGCAAAACTGCCTGAGCGATCATACATTCCACATGTTAACATTATTGACCTAACAATTGAAGCAACCTTTTTTGAAATAATTCTATCTCCAGTAATTGGATCAATACCCCTATTTGCAAAAACCGAAGAAGCCCTGGCAATATCCACAGTATCAACCTTTATAGAGCATTGTTTGAAATATAAATCAAGAGATTTTTCAACATCTCCCTTTATTATCCTGTGATCTTTTAAGAAATAAGCTAGAGAACGATTCCTGTCTGCTGTCATCTTTTCAGATTTATAAACTTCCTCATCAACTTTTAAATCTTTATTCCCAAATAAATTTTTAAAAAATTTCAGTAAAATATTAAAACTATTTTCTGATTTGTTTTCTCTTATTAGAGAAGTTACTGCAATAGCACCGGCATTTATCATAGGATTAAAAGGCTTAGGATGACCAACTAATTTATTAATAGAATTAAACTCTTCTCCTGTTGGCTCTACCCCAACTCTCTTAAAGACAGCCTCTTCTCCTAATTCTAATATTGCTAAAGCCAGAACAATTGGTTTTGATATACTCTGAATCGTAAACTTATAATTCCAATCTCCAGCTTTATAAACTTCTCCAGTCATATCAACCATTACTACGGCCGCTAAGTTAGGTTCAACCTTATTTAAAGCAGGTATATAACTTGCAACTTTTCCTTTTTGATAGTTTTTTAAATTACTCTCTAATATATTTTTTAATAAAATATTGCAATTATTTTTATCCATACTTAGTTATTCAGCCTTGTTTTATCCAGTTCTTCATTACGATACTCTTCTTTGGATTCACTTTCTTCAAATTCTTTAGTATCCTCTAGATCAGATAATTCTTCATCTTCATTTTCTGAATTATTCTGAACTAAATCATCACCTTCAAGATTTTCATCATCATGGCTGGCTTCCTTTTTATCATTAAAAATTTCTTCTTCAAGCTCAATTTCTTGATCAAACTTACCCTCTTCAATAATTTCCATATAATTTTCTAATAAGGATTTAAATCTAATCCTGAATAACTCTCTTTTTTCCTTTAAATTTTCTAGTTTGCTTTTTTCAGACTGAACCTCGTCTCTGGCTCTCTGTTTAATCTTTTCAGCCTCTAATTCAGCTTCTTTAATTATATTTTGGGCTTCTTTCTGGGCATGCCTTGTCTGATCCCTTACAGTTTCTTGAACACTCTCTAAAGTGCCTTCTAGTTTATCCTGAATACTTTTATAACTTTCTAATTTTTCCTGCAGGCGCTCTTTCTCATCTTCAAGTGAACTATAATCTTTTAGTAATCTTTCATAAGCCAGTCCTACCTCATCTAAAAATTCATCAACTTCATTTGAATTATAACCAAAAGCCGATTTTTTAAATTCCTTATTATAGATATCTAAAGGAGAAAATTTCATATATTTAACCTCCTATTTTATGTTATTCTTTCTAATTTCAATTTAATTCTACCTCGATTAGACTTCCCTCTTTTTTCAGCTACATGTAATCTTCCTCTACCCTTAAATGATATCATGTCTCCAACTTCCACATCAGCTGAAACATCATCAACTTCTTTCCAATTTAATTTTATTTTCCCAGAAGTAATATATTGAGAGCTCCTGCTTCTTGATTCACCAAAACCAGCACTGATTATAGCATCAAGTCTCATAGAAGCTACAGTTGCTAAAATTTCCTTATGATTTTCTGGTTTAAATTTAATGTCATCACGTTCAATTTTACTTGTCTTAATAGGGACTTCATTAACACTGGTTAAGTTAAGCTCAATTTCATCTGTTATCTCTGAACCAACTATAACCTGTGCAAAATCATCAAAGATTATTATATCACCTACATAATCTCTTTGAACACCTAAACCCATTATTGCCCCTAAAAAATCTCTATGTGAAAGATTTACAAAATCAAAATTACCTTCAATTTGATAAAAAGCTAAGGGTACTGTCTGATGATCTGGAAACAAATAATCTGGAAAGATCAAAATCCTTTTTCTTTCTGCTTTAGAATATCCACCATCAATCTTAAAATTTATTTCAGATATCTGTTCCAGTATTTTTTTAGCTATTTTTTGCTGATGCGGATTTAAAAACTTTGTAGCTATCTGTTGATTTCTCTCTTTAACTAAATCAATTTTATCTAGAATTCTTTCTCCTAAATCTCTATCCTCCTGATCACTTAGGAAAGATAATATATCATCGCTATACGCCATTTTTACATACTCCTTTAATTAAATTAAGCCATAAAATAAACTAACAATAATACTTCTTGCTATTCTTAATAAAAAGAAAGCTACAATTGGAGAAAAATCAATCCCCATATTACTGGTAGGCAAAACCTGCCTTATTGGCCTTAATATAGGTTCAGTAACCCCATAAATGAAGTTGATTGCTCCTCTAAAACTGGAGTTATACTGAATACCTCTCCCAAACCAGGATAATAATACCCTGATCAATATCAAAAAATATAAAATATTAAAAAATGCATCAACTGTCCTTATTAATAACAAAATCTAATACCTCCATTCATTTAATCAGTTACAAATTCATTTTTTATTGCATTTTCAATCGCTCTGGCATCTACATCAATTCCAGGTGGTGTAAAGATAAATACACCGGTACCTATTTTTTGAGTATTACCATTAATAGCATAAACAGAGCCACTTAAAAAATCAATAAACCGTCTGGCTAAAACTCTATCCCTCTCTTCTAAATTTAAAATGACTGCCTTTGATTCTTTTAAATCATCAACAATCTCCCTGACATCATCAAAAGATTCTGGACTATGAACTACCATCTGAATATCTTTGGTTCGGCTTAACTTAATGACCTTATTATCTTTAGCCTTTTTCTTTTTTATTTTCTTATTTTCATTATTATCAAGCTCATTATAGTCATCTTCAAACTCATCAATATTCTCTTCAGTAAAACCGAAAAATCCTATTAATTTTTTCCAGATACTTTCTTCTGTCATTTAAATCACCTGCTTTTTTAGTTTATTATTCATACTCTCTTTCTCCAAAAATTTCTCTTCCAATTCTAACATAAGTGGCTCCCTCTTCTACAGCAACTTCATAATCATTTGTCATACCCATTGAAAGCTCAGATATTTCGTAGCCATTAGAATTTAGGTCCTCCTTTAAATTTCTTAACTCTTTAAAATAAGGTCTTGTTTTTTCTGGATTATCAAAATGGGGCAAAATAGTCATCAAGCCTCTTATATCCAGGTTTTCTAATTTCCATAACTCAGGAAAGACATCCAGAAAATCAACCTTTGAAAAACCATACTTATTGTCATCACCAGCTATATTAATCTGAACTAAAACTGGAATAACTCTACCATTCTTTCGAGCCCGTTTATTTATCTCTCTTGCCAGCCTGGGACTATCAAGAGAATGGATCAATCGACAATTATCAAGCCTGGCCAGATACTTAACTTTATTTCTCTGTAAATGTCCAATGAAATGCCAGTTAACAAAACCTGGCTTCTCTTCTTCCTTATCCAGAAGTTCCTGAACTCTACTTTCTCCAAAGCTGTCAATACCCACTTCTTTTAATTTACTAATTTTGTTAAAATCCTGATTCTTGCTTACTGGTAAGATATTGATCTCATTAAAATCTCTTCCAGCTCTTTTTGCTGCTGCTTTTATTTTATTTTCAACTTTTTTATAATTAGTTATAACTTCATCTTCTAAAGCTTCATTTTCTGTATTTCCTATCATTTTAACCACCTCTACCATAATTCAAAACCTCAGGATTAATAATTATTCTATCTCCAAGGTTTAAGCCTTCTACAACTAATTCTTTTGAATTACCACCTATAATTTTTAAATTTCTAAATTCGATAATTCCTCGATTATTTTCTACTAAAACTCCACGGCCCTGTACTGTACTAAAAATAGCACTTCTTGGTATAACCAGACCCCGGTAAATATTGCTAATCAACTCAAAATTGATATGCCTTCTATTAAGCCAGTCATCTTTAAATTTATCAACCTCAATTAACAGAGCTGTCATTTCTGAATTACTTATTTTATTATATACTCTACCCTTTGTTAAATTTCTCTCTGTATTAGATTCATTTAAAAAGACCTGTTCTCTAATCTTATAATTATCTGCTTTAGAGTTCTCTAAAATAAATACAAAAAATACTCTATTGTTATTAACTATTCTATAGATTGGGTCTCCTGAGTTTATTTCTCTGCCACTGGTTAAATGCCTGAAATCTGGTTCCAAATCTCTGAATTTATCAACAGAATATTGATTTAAATTATCAATTTCAAATTCTTCTTCTAAACCATCAAAACCATAACTAATTAAGCCAGACTTTTTAGAATAAAAGGTTTTATTAAAGTTATCATTATTAACTTCAATAACCTCCTGACCATAAGAGGCTCTTTCACCTTCTTTAAATAAAAGAGATATAGTCCCATTACTATTACTATAAATTACTTCCTCATCTCTAATAACCAGTGCTCTAGATTCTACACTATCAATAACCTCACCATATAATGCAGATTCAAAATTCGGTTTCTGATTATAATAGCCTAAAATAACACCAATTATCATCATAATTAATATCAAGAGTAACCATTTTTTTTTGCCTAATTTCATCAGGGATTACTCCTTACTTTATAAATAAATGCAGCCATTCTTCCAGCAGAATTTCCATCACGACGGTATGAATGAAATAAATCTGGAGAATCATATGTCGATAAATTACTAATAAAAATATTTTTAGATGGAATGCCTGATTGGACCAGGAGCTCTTTATTAGCCTGTTTTAAATCTAGCTTATATTTATCTTTTTCCTGATCAGCTTTAAAGAATTTTAAATCTAAATTCCATTTACTCCTGAATTTTTGATATATTTCACTGCCAACCTGATAATTATCAAAATCAATTCCAGGACCAATAACAACCTGAATATCCTCTAAATTAAGTTTATAATATCTTACCATATCATTTAAAGTATGTCTGGCAATTTGGTTTAAAGTTCCCTGCCAGCCAGAATGAATAAGAGCAAAAACATCATTTTGTATGTCCAGGAAATATATAGGCAGACAATCAGCATGAATTGTCCTTATGATTGAATTACAATCTTTGCTGATAATTCCATCTGCTTTTATAGTAAAATCTTTTGATTTATGCCTGTTACTCTGACAATGAAAAACTATACTGCTATGAATCTGTTCTGTTTTTATAACTCTTTTTTCTGACTTATTTAGTAACTCCAATAAAACAGGATAATCATAGCCTTTGAGAGTAAATAAAAGTCGATAATTTTTCAACCTTTTTTCTAGATATTTAAAACCATTAATCCTTTTAAACTTAAATATTGTAATTCGACCTCCATTTACTCATCTTTTAATAGTCTATCTAATTCCTTTTTAAAAGTTTCAACATCTTTAAATTGCCTGTAAACAGAAGCAAAACGAACATAAGCAACCTGATCCAGGTCCTTTAACTTTTTCATTACTAACTTACCAATTTCATCGCTGGTAACTTCTTCGTCCATCCTGTTTTGCAATTCTTGCTTAACCTCTATTACAAGCTGATTAAGCTTTTCTGGGGAAATTGATCTTTTCTCACAGGCTTTATAAAGCCCGGCAAGGATCTTATCCTCTGAAAACATCTCTCTAGTACCATCTTTTTTCCTGACCATCAATGGTACTTTCTCATATCTTTCATAGGTAGTAAATCTTTCCTGACAATCAAGGCATTCTCTTCGGCGTCTGATTGTGGTATTATTTTCAGTAGTTCTTGAATCAATGACTTTACTATTTAAATTTGAACAGAATGGGCATTTCATCTAACCACCTCAGTTAATAGATTAACTATTCTTTCTTAGAAATGCCGGAATATCAAGTTCATCTTCTCCACCGACTGGCTCTAAATCTATTTCACTACTATTAAAATCTGTTCTTTGCTTGCTACCAGATTCTTTTTCAATAGATTTTGAGCGATTAAAACCTGTTGCAATAACTGTTACCATAACATCTTCTTCTAAATCCTGATCAATCACAGCACCTAGAATAATATTAGCATCTGGATCAGATACCTCTTTTACAATTTTAGCAGCTTCATATGCTTCATGAATCCCGAGATTATTGCCACCTGTAATATTAATTAAAACACCCTGAGCTCCATCAACAGAAGCTTCTAATAATGGCGAATCAATAGCATTACGGGCTGCTTCTTCAGCTCTATTTTCTCCTCTGGCAGTACCTATTCCCATCAGAGCAGAGCCGGCATCAGTCATAATAGTCTTAACATCACCAAAGTCAAGGTTTATTATACCTGTAATTGTAATCAGGTCAGAAATACCCTGGACACCCTGACGTAAAACATCATCAGCAATTTTAAAGGCATCAACAAGGCTGGTCTTTTTCTCTGCAACCTCTAATAATCTATCATTGGGTATAATTATTAATGTATCTACATTATCTTCTAATTCTTTAATACCATCTTCAGCATTATCCATCCTTTTAGTACCTTCAACTGTAAATGGCTTGGTGACAACACCAACAGTCAATGCTCCCTGATCCTTTGCTGCCTGAGCAACAACAGGGGCAGCACCAGTTCCTGTTCCTCCGCCCATGCCTGCAGTTATGAAGACCATATCAGCTCCAGAGACGGCATCTTCTATTTCCTCTTTGCTTTCTTCTGCTGCCTCTCTCCCGACTTCCGGATTAGCTCCTGCTCCTAGACCACGGGTTAATTTTTCACCTATCCTGATTGTAACTCCTGCACTGGATGACATTAAAACCTGGGCATCAGTATTAATAGCAATGAATTCAACACCTTCTAGACCATCTTCAATCATCCTATTAACAGCATTATTTCCTCCACCACCAACACCGACAACTTTTATATTTGCAAATTTCTCCATTTCTGTTCCTATATCAAACACAAAACATACCTCCTTTCAATTTTTAAAGCTTTAAAAGAAATCATCAAAGAATGTCTTCAGTTTATTAAAAAATGAATTCACTATTTCTTTATTATTTCGCTTGTTCCTTTTTTTAGTATGAGTACTAACTGATTTACTATTATTTATTGCATAGATTATTAGACCGACCCCTGTAGAAAATACAGGTGTAGGAATTCTTCCATCTTTTTTTACATAAACAGGATTATCAATAACATCAGAAAATCCACTTATGTAATCAGGTTCACCTAACCTTACTGGTAAACCGGTAATCTGAGAAGCCAGGCTACAACTCCCATCTAATAAAGAGGCTCCACCTGTAATAACCAGTCCTGCAGGTGTCATATCTTTAGTCCCGGTCTTTTTAATCTCTCTTTCTACCATTGAAAACATCTCTTCCATTCTCGGTTCAATAACCTGACAGAGATAATTTTTTGAAATCTTTTGTTTTTCATTTCCACTTGCCTTTAAAACATCAATTTTTTGATCCTCATCAATTTCATCGCAACTTGCTATACCATGTAAAATCTTAATCTTTTCAGCTTCAGAAATAGGCGTTCTTAAACCAACGGCAATATCATTACTTACATGATTTCCGCCAACTGGAAGAACAGAAGTATACTTGATATTTCCTTCATGGAATACTATAAAATCAGTTGTTCCACCTCCAATATCTACAAGGGCAACACCTAACTCCTTTTCATCATTAGAGAGCACTGAATAGCTTGAAGCTAATTGATCTAAAACTAATTCATTAACTTCTAATCCAGCTTTCTCAACACTTTTAACAAGATTATTAATTGATGTTGTAGAACCTTTGACAATATGAGTTTCAACTTCAAGTCTAACACCAGACATACCCTGAGGTTGCTTAATCCCCTTGGTCCCATCAATTATAAATTCTCTTGGGATAACATGGATTATTTTTTCTTCCTGGGACAAAGGAATTACTCTAGCAGCCTCCATAACCCTCTCAATATCAGATTCTTTAACTTCCTTATTACTCCCTGTTACTGCAACAACTCCGTGACTATTAACAGAATTAATATGAGAACCAGCTATACCAACATATACTGAGCCAACTTCAATACCAGCCATTCTCTCTGCTTTTTTGACAGCTTCAGAAATAGAATTGGAAGCTTTGTCAATGTCAACAACTATTCCTTTTCTTAAACCATCTGAAGGTGCAATTCCTAACCCTACAATTTCAATTTTATCATCCTGATTTACTTCAGCAATTAAAGCACATATTTTTTTTGTTCCAACATCTAAACCGGCAATTACTTTAGTTTGTGACAAATCATCAACCTCCTTCCTCCTACGTGTTACAATTCAACACAGGTAAGGTAAAATCCTTTTTTATATTTCAATCTTTAAGTGCTATTTTTTTATGACAGGTCTTTCTGGAGCAGTTATATCAACATATTCTATTTCTTCATCATCTAGAATCCCTTCATACCATGCAGATATAAGTATGATAAACTTTTCTTCTAAATTTTCTGATGTCCCAACTCTTATATCATATCCCTGCTTTGTAACCATAGAGATTCCCACTGGATCAAAATGAACCTCCTTAATATCCTCCCTTAATTCAAGGGGTAGTAATTCAAGTTTATTTAACAGGTTGTCCTGAACTGCAGGAATAACTATATTGTTGCCTGAAAAATAATAGGGTGTATCTTTTAATACAGGAAGGTCATACCTATTATTCTCAATATTTTCAGCAATAATTCTATTATATTTATTATAAACAATGTAATTTCCATCATTTATAATCGCTGCAATAGGTCTATTATAATTCACCTGGAATATCAAGCGATTTGGAAAACTCCTGGAAACATCTACAGACTCAATATAGGGATCTTCCTTTAGTTCATCTTTAATTAACTCTAAATCAGCTATAAAAATATTTTCGCCCCTTATATCTGCTATTTCAACATCCTCTTCATCATATCCTCTAATTATTACTTCATTTATCTCAAAAAAGGATGAGCCGAAAATAATTCCAATCCCAAGTGCTAAAACAACTACAATAACCAGATACTTAAGCATTCTGCTCACTTCTTAAAGACTTTAATATCCTATCTCCAATTTTATAAACATCTCCTGCCCCGACTGTTAAAAATAAATTATCCTCTTCTATAATCTTTTTCAATTTATTAGTTGCTTCATCTATAGAACCAATATATTCTATTTTAACATCAGGCTCGTTTGATTTAATCTCAGCTACTAATTTTTTTGAACTTATATTATCAATTTTAGGCTGATTGGCACTATAAATATCAACAATATAATAAAATACATCTCTATCACTCAAAACTTCTTTGAAATCATTCCATAAATCTCTCGTCCTTGTATATCTATGAGGCTGAAAAACAAAGCGTATCTTATTTGATTTTAGATTTTTAGCTGATTTTATTACTGTTTCTAATTCACTTGGGTGATGAGCATAATCATCAATAAATTTTATACTATTGACTTCTCCTTTAAACTCAAACCTCCTTTTAACCCCTTTAAAATTAAATAAACCATCTATAATATCGTTCCAGTCTAAGCCGGCCTTTCTTGCTGCCGCAATGGCAGCAAGAGAATTTAGTACATTATGTTCTCCAGTCAACTGCATCTCAATTTTATCAATAAATTCTCCCTGATAAAAAAGATTATAAGATGTAAAAAAATTGTTGTTTTTTATTATGTCAGCCCTATAATCACCATTTGTTAAACCATAACCAGTAAATTCTAAAGCACCATCCTTATTTAATCTACTTTTTATTAAGTTAGTATTTACTCCTTCATCCTCTAAACAGAGAATTATTCCAGATTCACCTGTCTTTTTGATAAACTCATACATAGTATCATATAAATCTTCTTCGCCACCATAATAGTCTAAATGTTCTGGTTCAATATTTGTTACTATGGATATATCAGGGTCAAAGTAAAGTAAAGAGCCATCACTCTCATCAGCTTCAGTAATAAAGAATTCTCCCTCTCCAGATTTATAATTACCAGCTATTAAATCTATATCTCCGCCAATCATGATAGAAGGATCTCTATCTGACTGCAAAAAGATACTCGTTAACATTCCTGTAGTTGTAGTTTTTCCATGACTACCACTAACTGCAATCAACCTTTTATCTTTAGCAATTTCAGCCAGCATCTCTGCCCTTTTGAAAACTTTAATATTATTATCCCTTGCATATGTTAACTCAGGGTTTTCATCTGGAATCGCACTGCTTATTACAATTATATCTGCAGACTTTACATTTTCTTCATCATGTTCTATATTAATCATAACACCCCTTGATTCCAGTTCCTTAATTTTATTATTGTAAGACAAATCAGAACCAGTTACATTTATATCGTAATCCAGCAAAAAATTAGCAATAGCACTCATAGAGATTCCACCAATGCCAATGAAATGAATTTTTTTATCTTTAAATTTATTCAATCCATCCATAAAAATCTACTCCTTATCATCTAAAGTGCTACCATGATAAACCAAATCACAGGCTAAGCCATAAATATTATCTAAAGCCTCTGGTTTTCCTATCATACTGCTGGCACAGCTCATTTTATCAAGTTTATTTCTGTCACTTAATAATTCTTTAATTTTATTAAATATAAGTTTACTATTAAATTCATCATCTTTATAAATAATGGCAGCTCCTGATTCTTCTAAAACCCTGGCATTCTTTTCCTGGTGATTGTTAGTTGCATAGGGATAAGGAATTAAAATTGATGGCAAACCAAGTGCAGTTATTTCTGCTATACTGACTGCCCCGGCCCTACTTATTACTAGATTGGCCACCGCTAGAGCATTTTCAATATCATCCATAAAAGATGAGATGATTATTTTCCCATCTAAAAGATCATATGTATCAACTTTTCTTTTGATATTTTTATAATCCTTCTCCCCGGTTATATGAATTATATTAAGATTATCTACCTCTATTAAATCATCATAGATTTCCAGCATGAGTTCATTTATACTGGCTGCTCCCTGGCTCCCACCCATGACCAGTAAAACATCGTTATTTTTAGGAAATGAAAACTTTTCCCTGGCATCTTTAGAACAGGTTGTTAAAATCTCTTTTCTGACTGGATTACCGGTCAAAATAACTTTATCTTTTTTATTAAAATATCTTTCTGTCTGTTCATAACTTATAGCAATTTTATCTACAAACTTAGCAGATATCTTATTTGTTAAACCTGGTACTGAATTCTGCTCATGGATAAGAGTTTTGATATTTAATAATCTTGCAGCTAAAATAGTTGCTCCAGATACATAACCACCAGTACCAACAACTATATCCGGTTCTATCTCTTTTAAAATTTTCCTTGCCTTTAAAACTGCTTTAAAGTTTGAAAATCCAGAGCTAAATAACTCAAAATTTATTTTTCTAGGAAGTGGCTTTACAGGTAAACTATAAAAAGAAATACCTTCTTTGCCTGTTATCTTTTCTTCTAAACTCTTTTCGCCACCTAGATAAAAAACTTCGCCATCTTCATCCAGGCATTTATTAGCAAGTGCAATCGCTGGAAATATATGACCTCCAGTGCCTCCACCTGATAAAACTAATCTCATTAAAATCTTCCTTTCAAAGCTTACTGACTATGCCTGGATATATTAAATAAAATACCAACAGCATATAATGATATCAATAGTGAACTCCCTCCATAGCTTATAAATGGTAAAGTAATTCCTGTAACTGGCAATAGAGAAGTTACAGCACCAATATTTATTAAAACCTGAATTATTATCATTGACGTAATACCAGTAGCAAGTAAAGAACCAAAAAGGTCTCTAGCATTTAAAGCTATTAAGACTCCTCTATAAGCAAAAAAACCAAATAATATTATAACAAAAGCTGCACCTATAAATCCAAATTCTTCACCTAGAATAGCAAATATAAAATCAGTCCCTGGTTCTGGCAAATACAAAAACTTTTGCCTGCTATTTCCAGGACCTACCCCTGTTAAGCCTCCAGAACCTAAAGCCAGTAAAGATTGAATTATATGATAACCGCTACCCCGTGGGTCTTCCCAGGGGTTTAGAAAAGTTTGAACCCTATTAAGCCTGTAGGGAGCTGAGCTGATATAATAACCCATTAGTAATACACCTGGTATTGACAGCCCAAAAAGATGTTTAAATCTCATTCCACCAACTAATAATATAATAAATGAAAAACCTATTATATTAACAGCGGTTCCCATATCAGGTTGCTGCATTATTAAAAATGCTGAAAGACCAATTATTATAACTACAGGTAAAATTCCTTTTTTAAAATCTTGAATTTTTGAAGATTTCCTGGTAACAAAACTGGCAATATAAATAATTAATGCCAGTTTAATAGCTTCAGAGGGTTGGAAATCAAAAAAGCCTAAAGAAATCCATCTTGTTGCACCCCCTGCAGTTCTACCTATACCTGGGATTAAAACTAAGGTCAGCAAAATAAAGCCTAAACCTAGAATTATTCTAGAATACTTATAATAAATATTATAATCAAGCCTGGAAGCAATAAGCATTAATATTAACCCTGCTAGAACAAATAAAAGCTGCCTGGAAAAAAAATAGTGAGCATTGCCATAGCGATTATAGGCCCTGACTCCACTTGCACTCATAATCATTATCAGCCCGATTAAAATCAATATTAGAGTAATTATTAAAAGAGGAAAATCAATATTTGAATTCTTTTCCTCCATAATTAACACCGCCTAATCAAACTCTTTTTTTATATAATCAATAAATTCCTGTCCCCTGACTTTATAGCTGGAGAACATATCCCAGCTTGGAGCCCCTGGTGAAAATAAAACTGTCAGCTTCTCTTTAGAACATATTACTGTTACTAATTTTTTTATAATAGCAACTGCTTCTGCAATATTCTCAGCCAGATAGAAATTTTCATACTTTCTATTCTGTAATTTATTTTTAATCTTACCTGAGATTTCACCAATTAAAATTGTATAATTACAGCTTTTTATTATCTGATTGATCAAATTATCATAATTCAGATTTCTATCCTGTCCTCCCATTAACAAAATCATAGGTTTCGAAAAAGAATTAATAGCAGCCTCTGCTGCATGGGGGTTAGTTGCTTTTGAATCATTATATACCTGTAACCTTTCATTTTCTAGAACCAATTCCAGTCTATGGGCTTCCAGTTTATAATTATAAACAACTTCCCCTATTATATCAGAAGAAACCCCTAAAAGATATGATATTAATGATGCAAATGCTATATTTTCTATATTATGAATACCCTTTAAAGAAATTTTATCTATAGATAAGAGTTTTTCTTTCTGATTTTTAATAAAATAAATATAGTTATCATCATAATAAATTCCTTGATCAATTCTAGAGTTTTTATTACTAATAAAAAATAGATTGGAATTAATCGAATCAGCTAAAGAAGATATCTGCTCATTATCGAAATTAATTATTGCAATACCATCTTCTTTCTGGTTTTTAAAGATATTAGCCTTTGATTTAAAATAACTATCTTCAGAAATGTGCCAGTCAAGATGATCCGGAGAATAGTTAATAAATGCAGCAATTTTAGGTCTGAAATTTTCTATGAATCTTAATTGAAAGGAGCTAAGTTCAACAACCACTAAATCATCTTTTTCAAGTTGGTCGACTATACTAATTAAAGGCTTCCCAATATTCCCGGCAACAATTACTTTTTGATCAAGACCCTTTCTTAAAATTTCACCTAAAATTGAAGTTGTAGTTGTCTTCCCATTTGTTCCAGTTATAGCAATTATACCAGATTCTATAAAATTAAAGGCTAATTCAATTTCACTTATTATCTGTATATCTTGCTTGATAGCTTTTTTTATTAATAAGTGATCTTCTGGAACCCCTGGGCTAACTACAACAAAATCAACCTTATCCAGATTAGATTTATCTTCTTCTAAAAAAACTTTCTCTGGATTCTCTGCTTTAATACTCAGGATTTCAGGCAATTGAGACCATTCTTTATCATCAAATAAGCTAATACTATTAACCTTATTTATTAAAAAATTAATTAATGCTTTTCCAGTCAGGCCTCCAGAACCAATAACTGCAACATCTAAATTCTTTAAATTATCTCTATCCACAGAACTACACCTTCTTATAATTTTCTAAATTAATGGTAAAGAAGCTATTATGCCAACTCCAGAAAATAAAATCTGTAAAATAATAAACCTCATTGTCACCTTTACTTCAGGCCATCCTGATAATTCAAAATGATGATGAATTGGAGCCATCTTAAAAATTCTTTTGCCTCCAGATATCTTAAAATAACTAACCTGTAGGATTACAGACAGAGTGACAATAACAAAGATACCTCCCAAAAATAAGAGGTATAGAGATGTCCCTGTCAATAAGGCTATTATTGCCAAAAAACTCCCTAAAAATAGTGAACCTGTATCCCCCATAAAAATTTGAGCAGGATTAGCATTATACCATAAAAACCCAAGACAACTCGATATAGTAATAACTAAAAGTAAAATTATTTGATTAAATCCTAAAATATATAAAATAGGAATAAATGCCAGACAGGATATAGTAAATAAACTACCTGCAAGCCCATCCAGGCCATCGCTTAAATTAACTGCATTACTTGTAGCAGGAATTAATAACAATGAAAATGGTATGACCAGATAACCTAAATTAAGACTATTTGCTGTAAATGGTATATATAAATCTGTAATATTATAATAAAATAGTAATACTCCAATTATTAAACCTATGATTAATTGAATCAAAAATTTAGTTTTAGCAGTTAAACCTAAAGATTCAGCTCCTTTTATATTTAAAATATCATCAATAAAACCTAAAAGTCCACTGGTTATAATTACTAATAATACAAGTACTATCTCTATTGACAGATCCAGAAATATAAATATTGATATTAAAACTATCGCCAGGATTAAAGCCCCACCCATAGTAGGTATTCCTTCTTTTGAATAATGGCTTTCAGGACCTTCCTTTCTTATCTGCTGACCAAAACTAAAGCTTTTAAGCTTATCTATAAAAATCGGCATCAATAAAACTGTGAATAAAAATGGACTAATAAATATAATAATCTGATTCATTTAGCCACCATACTCCAGTAGTAGATCTACAATCTCTTCCATTTCCAGAGCCCTGGAGCCCTTTACAAGAATAGCATCACCAGAACGCATTATCTTATTGATAAAAGAAGCAGCATCTTCATTATTATCATAAACATAAATATTCTGTTCTGCCATTCCAGCCTCAACAGCTCCTTCAGCAATAATTTCTCCCATACTTCCAACGCCAATTAATACATCTATTCCATTTTTATAGAGGTATTTACCAATTTCTTTATGGGCAGCATTCTCAATTCTACCTAGCTCGAGCATAGCGCCTAAAACTGCTATTTTCCTTTTGCCCTCAATATTTAGTAAAGAATCAATCCCGGCTTTCATTGATAAAGGATTAGCATTATAAGAATCATTAATGATTCTTATCCCATCAATCTTTCTGATTTCCTGCCTTAATTCAGTAACTTCAATATCCTTTATACCATTTTTAATAGAATCCCAGCTAATCCCCATAGCCCTTGCCACAGCAATAGCTGCTAAAGCATTATAAATATTATGTTCCCCTGCACGGTCCATTTCAAGTATATAATTATTATCCCCTTCATGAACTCTAAATCTTGATTCCTCACCATTTTTAATATATTCAATCTGATCGGCATAATAATCTACATCTTTATTTTTTAAACTTACAGTTATTTTTTCTAAATCACCATAACTATTTACCATTTCTCTAATATATTCATCATCATAATTCAAGACAGCTATTCCATCTGAATTTAAACCAGCTAATAATTCTGCTTTTGCACTGGCAATATTTTCAATTGTTTTAAGGTTCTCCAGATGAGCAGGACCTATATTTGTAATAACTCCAACATCTGGACTGGCAATTTCTGCTAGTCTGGAAATATCACCTCTATTCCTCATGGCCATTTCCAGAATAGCAATATCTTCATTACCATCCAGTTCAAGTAAGGATAAAGGTAAGCCATATTCATTATTATAATTACCTTTACTTTTTAAAACCCTTTTTTCTTCACCTAGAATACTGGCTATAATATCTTTAGTGGTTGTCTTGCCGGCACTTCCTGTAATACCAATCACTTTCAAATTTTCAATCTTTTTTCTCACAAATGAAGCTAAGTCCTGTAAAGCCTGGGTTGTATCCCTGACTAGAATTATCGCCAATCCTGAATAAGGCTTTATAGATCTGGAAGTTATAACAACCCTGGCACCATTATCAACAGCCTCTGGAATAAAGTTATGGCCATCATTATTTTCTCCAATTATTGCAAAAAATAGATCACCTGGTTTAACCCTTCTGCTATCAATTGTCATATTATTAACTATTTGATCTGGATTGCCCTGAAGAATCTTACCATCAACAGCCTCAACAATCTCTTTTAATTTAAGTGAGAGCATTATTTCCCTTCACCCCTCTGTTTTAATGCCTGAGAAGCAACTTCCCTATCATCAAAATCAATAACTCGATCTGCAAATTCCTGATAGGTTTCATGGCCTTTGCCAAAAATAATGATTATATCATCTGTTTCTGCTTCCAGTATCGCCTTTTTTATAGCTTTCCCTCTATCTATAATCATATCATATTTAGCTTCAGGATACTTATTATTAATCCCTGCCTCGATATCTTTAATTATTTCAGCAGGATCTTCAGATCGAGGATTATCGGAAGTTAAAATTATCTTATCAGCTAATTCATAACCTATTATCCCCATTTCAGGTCTTTTATCCTTATCTCTATCACCGCCACAACCAAAAACTGCGATAACATTTCTCTCTTTAAATTCGTTTATTGAATTCAATACATTTTTAATCCCGGCTGGTGTATGGGCATAATCAACTAAAACAACAATATCTGTTTCATTGCTTACATATTCAAATCTGCCAGGCACGCCCCTGAAATTATTAACAGCTTCAATTATTTTATCAATATCTATTCCAGATTCCAGTAAAATCGCAGAAGCAGCCAGACAGTTATAGACATTAAACTTTCCAGACATTTCAAGATGAAACTCTTTATTATTCAAGATAAAATCAATTTTATCCTGATATAAATTAATTGACTCAGCTTTAAAATCTGAATCATTTTTAATCGAATAAGTAAATATATTATAATCATCTAAATCTTCTAAAGCAGCTTTTAATCTGCTATCATCATTATTATAATATACTTTACCTTCAGGTTTAAGATAATCCAATAATCTCAGCTTGGAATTCAAATAATCATTGAAATCATCATGGAAATCTAAATGATCTCTACTTATATTAGTAAAGGCAACTGCCGAGAAAGAAAGACCTTGAATCCTGCCTAATGATAAAGCATGTGAGGAGACCTCCATTACAACTTTTTCACATCCATTATCATACATCCTGGCCAGGTTCCTGAAAATATCATTAGCCTCAGGAGTTGTTCTTTGAGCATCAACTGTCTTATCTCCATCAAATATTTCAATAGTTCCTAATAATCCTGTCTTAACCCCTAAATGCTCCAGAAATGATTTGATCATATAAGTGGTAGTGGTTTTACCGTTAGTCCCGGTAATCCCAATTAAATCCATTTTTCCATCTGGATGCCCAAATATTTCTGCTGAAACCAGGCCTAAAACATCTGCTGGTTTTTCAGTTTTAAAATATAAAGCATCTTCTCTCATTTCAGCTGGATATTCTTTTAATATAAATACCCGTGAACCATTTTCATAAGCATCATCTATATATTTATGACCATCAGTATTAAAACCTTTTCTGGCTAAAAATATTTTATTCCTGCCAGCTTTTCTGGAGTCATGAACAATATCAGTAACCTGTCGATCTATATTACCATGCTTTTCAATTAAAAAATCAAATTTATTATATAAATCTAGAGCCTGCAATTAAATTCCTCCAATCTTAAACAGATCTATTCGATATTAATCGAAGAAAAAATATCAACTCTATCCCCTGGAGAAGGATCCTGATTATTCACAGAACCTGAAATCATACCATTAGTTTTAAAACCAAACCTCCAGGCCCTCTGTTCAGCCTCAAAGGCTGATAACCCCTCTAGATCAGGAACTACAACCTTTTTAGATTCAAAAGATTCTTCATCTAAATATAATCTAACTGTTGATTTTTCATTAACTGTAGTCCCTGGCAATGGAGTTTGAGCTAGAATTTTTTCTCCTTCTCCTATCAGTTTAACATTTAAGTCTTTATTTCTCAATACTTCTTCAGTATGCCCGGGCTCAGTATTTTTATAATCATCTATATTAATATTATTTTCTGGGATATTTATATCTGGAAAAGGCTGACTGGCTGGTGATATATCCAGATGCCTTACCAGGTTTTCAGCTAAAGAATTAAAAACTGGCACTACATTTTCACTGGCATAATAATTATCATCCTCTAAATCATAAAGAACTATATATATTAATAATTCTGGGTTATCTCCTGGAAGCAGTCCAACAAAAGAGGTATCATATCTATCTTCTTCTCCATAATGTCTTGAAGTACCAGTTTTTCCTCCAACTAAATATCCATCGATACCTGCAGTACTGCCTGTACCTGTAGCAACAGCATTTATCATTAAATCTTTAACTTTTTCTGCAGTATCTTCAGAAATAACCTGCCTGATTTTATTAGGTTCAATAATTTCTTCCTTGGACTGCTCTTTATTATAAATCCTATCAACAATTCTTGGCTCATATAAATAACCACCATTGGCAATCGCAGAAACAGCAGTTGCAAGTTGAATCGGAGTTGCAGTTAAACCATGACCAAAAGACATGGTAGCCTGTTCAATATCGGTATACTGGCCAGGGACTAAAATCCCTGAAGCCTCACCTGGAAATTGAATTCCAGTCTTATTCCCAAAGTTAAATGACCTTAATCCAGTCAGATATTCATCTGGTTCCATGCTCAAGCCGACCTTTACAAAGCCAGGATTACTGGAGTTAGCAAAAATATCTCTAAAATCCTGCCAGCCATGACCACCTCGCCGCCAGCTATGAATCCTTTCTCTACCAACATTTATATGTCCAGGATCACTAAAATAATCATTCATATCATAATAGCCATATTCAAAAGCAAGAGCTGCTGTAAAGATTTTAAAAATTGAACCAGGCTCAAAACTATCCTGGACTGCTTTATTCCTCCAGTTATTTTGGGTATATTCATTAAAATTATTAGGATTAAAATCTGGTTTATTGGCCAGGGCAAGTATTGAACCATCTTCAGGCCTCATAACAACAATTGAGCCACCAGAAATTTCGTGTTTATCCATCGCCCTCTCTAATTCTCGCTCGGCATAAAATTGACTTATCTCATCAATAGTTAAAAATATATCGTTGCCCTCCTGAGGAGGAATATAATCCATAATCCCGTCAGGTATAGATCTACCTACAGCATCCTGTTCCTGAAGTGTTCTCCCTGGAACACCTTCTAAATCATTATTATATGATAATTCAATGCCTTCAAGGCCAAAATTATCAATGCCGGCAAATCCAACTATCTGTCCAGCCAGGTTATCCTGGGGGTATAACCTTTTATCTTCATGGACATATGAAATTCCCGGTATATTCATCTCTTCAATCTCTTTATATGTATCTTCTGAAACCTTTCTTTCTAAATAAACAAGAAACGCATCTCTTTCTATTCTGCTTTTTATATTAGTCTCATCAATAGACAAAATCCCCGCTAATAGCGATGCTACATTTGCGGGGTCATCAATTTGATCAGGAAAAGCAATAACTGTTTTTCTTTTAGTATTAACAGCAAATTCTCTTCCATTAAGATCATATATATTGCCTCTATTAGTATCTAAACTTAAATCCCTAACCCTTTGATTTAAAGCCATAGAACCATAATAATCACTCTGCAAGACCTGAATCCAGACAAGCCTGCCAGCTAAAATTATTAATAATACTAATAGAAATATAAATAACAATTTTATTCTCTCTTTTATTATTACATGATATTTATCCGCCATTATAAACCACCTATTCTAAAGTAGCAGCCCTAACATTTTGGATTCCTCTCCAAAATGACGATATCCAATCTTCCTGATCATTACTAGCATAACGCACTTCGGAATCGGCAGGCCTTTCTCTTAATGCAAGCCTGGTTACACTTTCCGCCTCAACCATGCCTAGTTCTTCAGTAGCAACCCTTTCAATCCTATTTAATGAAGTTTTACTGGATAAATCCAGAATCATTTCTCTATTCTCAGACTGCAATTCAGACAAATTATTTTCTAAAAGCTCTAACTGATAGTTAAGATGAACTAATCTGAGAGACTGACTTATAATTAATGTAATAGGTAAAATAAGTATTATAAATATAATTAATATTGTAACCCCTGCTTTCTTTTTCTGCTTACTACTTGAATAATCCTTTTTCCTGGAATAATTAGTTCCTGCACCACTCAATTGGTTTGACATTAATCAAGACCCCCCTTCTAAAATTAAAACTAAATTCTTTCAGCCACCCTTAACTTAGCAGACCGTGCCCTTCTATTCTCCTCAATCTCCTTATCATCTGCTGTGATTGGACTCCTGGTTATAACTTTCAAAGTCTTCTCCTTTTCACATCTACAGACAGGAATTTCAGGTGGACAGATACATTCTTTAGCAGCATCTCTAAAACTATGTTTAACAAGTCTATCTTCTAATGAATGAAAGGATATAATACAGGCTCTTCCCCCTTTATTTAAAATCGAAGGGATTAGCTCTAATATCTTCTCTAATTCCTTTAATTCCTGGTTAGTTTCAATTCTAATAGCCTGAAATGTTCTTCTGGCTGGATGCCCCCCTGAATTCCTTGCAGAAGCTGGAATAGCCATTTTAATAACATCTACTAAATCCTGGGTTGTCTTTATTGGCTTTTTCTTTCTTTCCCTGACAATAAATTCTGCAATTCTACTGGCCCATCTCTCTTCTCCATATTTATAAATAATATCATTTAACTTATCGACAGAATAATTATTTACAATTTTATATGCAGTTAAACTCTGGGTTTTATCCATTCTCATATCCAATTCTGCCTCTTTGCTATAACTAAATCCTCTCTCAGCTTCATCCAGTTGAGGCGAAGAGACACCTAGATCTAAAATCAATCCATCAAGCCCTGAAATTTCTAATTTAGATAATATTTCTTTGATAGCTGTAAAACTATCATGGAAAAGTTTAACTTTATCATCAGGCAGTAAATTTTTACAGTAGTCAATAGCCTTAAGATCTTTATCCGTTCCAATTAATAAGCCATCACCGGCTATTAATTTATCTACAATAGCCTCTGAATGACCGCCACGACCCAGCGTTCCATCAAAATAAATACCACCAGACTTTATATTTAAATATTTTATTGTCTTTTCTAATAAAACTGGATTATGTTCTGACATAATTATTCCACCTACTTCACAATATAATAATTTTATATACCAAGGTCCTCCATTGTAGCAGCAATATCTTCATGAGATTCCTCTGCCTCTACCATGAATTCATCCCATTTTTCTTTAGACCATAATTCAATTCTATTTGCTAAACCAATTATAACTATCTCCTTATTTAAATCTGCATAATCTCTTAAATTCTGAGGTAGACTAATTCTACCCTGTTTATCAAGATTTGATTGATCAGCACCGGAAAAGAAGAATCTAGTAAAACTTCTAGCATTCTTGCTAGTTATAGGCAACTCTTTCAGCTTACTCTCTAAGATTTTCCATTCTTTAATCGGGTATAGAAATAGGCAATTATCCAGTCCACGGGTTATAACAAAATCTCCATCAAGATTTTCTCTAAACTTAGCCGGCATCGTTACCCGGCCCTTTTTATCCATATTATGTACAAACTCTCCCATAAACATACCTATTTCACCCCCATATCTACCACTTTGACCCACAATATACCACTCTCATACTAACTTATTCTTCTTCGAGCCAAAAACTCCTTTTTTATTTTGGGGTTTTTTACAAAAAAATTCCCCTTTTTCAAGGGGAATAGTTAAAAAGAACTACTCATTATCAACTTAATCCTCTTTTCTGTTATGCTGTGAGATGTAAAATACCTTCAATTTCAAAGTTATTAAGAATTAAATATCATATAAACCAGTAAAGATCTGATATAGGTTTGATCCTATATTCACCCAGTACTAACCCAGTATCAACCCAGTACCAACCCAGTACCAACCCAGTACCAACCCAGTCCTAAAACACAACTGGCTTATTAATTGCCCTTCTCCTGGTTAATTGTATTATATTATTTGTCAAAAATAATTATAAAACTCCTAAAACATAAAATTATAGCTTAATTGAGGATCCCCCCAATTAAGCTATAATAATTAATCATGATATTTCAATAAGTTTCTGTAATAGATCCGAATAATCTAAACCACTTGACTCCCACATCCTGGCATACATACTTTTAGGTGTGAATCCTGGCATTGTATTAATTTCATTAATTAAAATATTATTTTCATGATCCAGGAAGAAATCAATTCTTGCCAGGCCACTACAGTTTAGCAACTGAAAAGTTTTTTCAGCTAAATAACGAACCTCTTCTACTACTTTATCATCTAAATCAGCCGGGGTCATTAAGACAGTATTATCAGAAAAGTATTTAGCATCATAATCATAAAAATCATTGGCAGGGATAATCTCACCAGGCAATGAAGATATACAACCTTCAGCCGTTTCAAGCACTGAACATTCAATTTCCCTTCCTTCAACGGCAGCCTCTATTAAAATTCTATTATCATATTTTAGAGCAAGGTCAATAGCCAGGCCAACTTCATCTTCACTGGTCACCCGACTGATACCTATACTGGAACCTAAATTAGCAGGCTTAACAAATAATGGATATGAAATTTTCTCAGTTATCTTTCTCTTAAGCTTTAAAACCTGTTCATCATCAGATTTTGCCCAGTCCTTTTCTGAAATAGTTATGTATTCAGTTTGAGGCAAATTATACTTATTAATAATATTTTTAGAATAAATCTTATCCATAGATACTGCTGAAGCAGCTGTTCCAGCTCCGACATAAGGGATATCAAGAACATCGAAAAATCCCTGGATTTTTCCATCCTCACCAAAGGGTCCATGCATTAGCGGAAAAACTAAATCAATATCTTTAGGAAAGTTATTAACTAAACTGGCAAAAACAGTCTGAAATTTAGAACTAACAGTTTTAGTATGATCAATCTCACCTTCAATAACCTTTTTAGAAGTTTCCAGGTCAATCCAGAAGCCCTCTTTATTTATTAAAATTGGTATAACTTCAAACTCAGTATTTAACAGTTCTTTATAAACCGACCTTGCAGACATAATAGATACATCATGTTCTGCAGACTTACCTCCAAAAATTAGACCTATTTTTCTATAATCCATTAAATACTCTTTCCCTTAAAATAATCAATTTTCATCACTTCTCTTACCTTTTTCATCGTTTCTTCACCTTCAGATTTTGCTTTTTCTGTACCAGATAACAAAATTTCTCTAATTAACTCTGGTTTATCTAAATATTTTTCTCTTCTTTCCCGCATCGGATCTAAGAATTTATTAATTTTTTTAGCAAGTTTACCTTTACAATCAACACAGCCAATTGTCCCCTGTCTACAATTAGTCTCCACCTCATCTACTTCCTCTGTATTAAAGGCATCATGATAGTGAAAAACTGTACAGATATCAGGGTTCCCAGGGTCTGTAGCTCTAATTCTTCCTGGATCAGTAACAGCTGTCATCACCTTTGATTTAACCTCTTCCTCTGAATCGGCTAAGAAAATAGCATTATTTAAACTCTTACTCATCTTAGCTTTACCATCAAGTCCCATCAACCTTGGGAAATCACTGATCTTAGGCTCAGGTACTGGAAATACTTCACCATATAAATTATTAAACTTCCTGACAATCTTCCTGGTCTGCTCAATATGGGGCAGTTGATCTTCCCCAACTGGAACTAAATTAGCCCTGCAAAAAGTTATATCTGCAGCCTGACTGACTGGATAACCGATAAAACCATAGGTCATATCCTTATAATCATATTGATCAGCTTCAGCTTTTATAGTCGGGTTTCTTTCCAATTGGTTCATTGTAACTAACATCGAATAAAAAATTGTAAGTTCAGCAATCTCAGGCACTAAAGACTGAACAAAAATTGTAGCTTTATCAGGGTCAATACCTGCTGCCAGATAATCTAATGCAACCTGTTTAACATCTTTTCTAATTTTAGATGGATTATCAAAATTAGTTGTTAGAGCCTGGACATCTGCTATAATAATAAAGGTATCATACTCATCCTGCAAATCAATTCTATTTTGCAAACTACCAACATAATGGCCTAAATGCAGCTTTCCTGTTGGCCTATCTCCAGTTAAAATTCTTTTTTCATCACTTGACATAATTCCACCTCTTTTATTTTAATACTAATACAAAAAATTATATCACGAAATAATTCTACTAACAAGACTCAATTAAATATCTAAATCCCCGACCTCTTCAGCATTATTAAAGATAAATTCCTTTCTTAAAGATGTATCCTTGCCCATTAAGCGAGTAAAAATATCATCTGCCTTTAAAGTATCTTCAATCTCAACCTTCATTAATTTCCGGTTATCAGGATTCATCGTTGTTTTCCATAACTGATCAGGGTTCATCTCTCCTAAGCCCTTATATTGCTGCAAGGAAAAGTTTTTATTGGTATAATTACTCTTAAATTCTGCCAATTCCTTTTCACTATAGAGATATTTTTCTTTACTCCCGATCTTAACCCTGTATAATGGCGGTTTTGCCAGATAAATATGGCCTTTTTTAATAATATCCTCCATATACCGATAAAATAATGTCAGGATCAGGGTGCCGATATGGGCACCATCAACATCTGCATCAGTCATAATAATGATCTTATGATACCTGAGCTTATCAAGATTAAAGTCTTCACCAATCCCTGTACCTAAAGCCGAGATAATTGAAATAATCTCATCATTATTTAAAACCTTATCAATCCTTGCCCTTTCTACATTCAATATTTTACCCTTTAATGGCAGGATAGCCTGGAAATCCCGGTTCCTTCCCTGCTTTGCCGAACCACCAGCAGAGTCTCCCTCAACTAAAAATAGTTCGCTATTCTCAGGCTTTCTGCTTGAGCAATCAGCAAGTTTTACCGGTAAATTCTTTCTAACCATGGAGTTTTTCTTTCGACTTAATTCCCTTGCCTTTTTAGAAGCCTGTCTTGCCCTGATTGCCGCCAGGGCTTTATTTACAATTGCTTTACCGATCTCAGGATTATGATTTAAAAATCTAGTTAAATAGTCATAATAGACAGAATCAATCTTGCTCTTAATACTGCTATTACCTAATTTATTTTTAGTCTGCCCTTCAAACTGAGGCTCAGGAAGCCTGACACTAACAATAGCAGTCAGACCTTCTCGTAAATCGCTCCCGGTTAAAGACGGATCATTTTTATTTAAAATATTATTTTTCTCTGCAAAAACATTAATCGCCCTGGTCAATGCCGTTTTAAAACCAGTTACATGATAACCGCCTTCATCGGTTTTTATATTATTGGCATAACTATAAATTCTTTCATTAAAATTCTGGTTATACTGAAAAGCAATCTCAAACTGATAATTCTTATTCTGATGCTCAAAATAAACCACTTCATCATGCAGACAGCTGTGATGCTGATTTAAGTGATTAATAAATTCTTCAATTCCTCCATCATAAGAATATACTACTTTCTTATTATCATTATTACGCTTATCCTTTAAAGAAAGTGAAAGCCCTTTATTTAAAAAAGCAGATTCCTGTAAACGACTGGCCAGTGTATCAAAATTATAATTTGTTGCTGTAAAAATACTGGAATCAGGCATAAAAGTAATTTCTGTCCCGCTTTTTTCACAGGGGCCAAGTTTATTAATAGTTGAATCCTTCTTGCCCTTTTTATACCGCTGCAGATATTCATTGCCCTGCCAGCAGGTCCTAATTTCAAGCCATTCAGAGAGAGCATTAACCACTGAAACTCCAACACCATGGAGGCCACCAGAAAATGAATAACTTTGATTATTAAACTTTCCACCTGCATGGAGGGTTGTCATAATTATCTCTAGAGCCGGTAACCCATTGGAATGATGTTTATCAACAGGAATCCCCCGCCCCTCATCTTCAACTGTAATACTACCGTCTTTATTTATATAAACATTAATTGTATCCCCATATCCAGCCAGAAACTCATCAATGCTATTATCAACAACTTCCCAGACTAAATGATGCAAGCCCTTTGTTCCTGTACTTCCAATATACATACCTGGTCTTTTTCGAACTGCATCAAGACCTTCTAAAACCTCTATATTTTTTGCTGTATAATTTGGCGATTGTCCTGACATATATCCACCGTTCCTTTCTTAATTCTTTACAAACTATATTATAACAAAAATACATTAGTTTGACCAATCTTGCAAAAAGCCTATAAATTAGTATATAATAAAATCTGTAGATAAAAAGTATATAATATAAAGGAGTTTATAATATGACAGATGAAATAATACCAATTTCCATAGAAGAAAAAATGAAAGAATCCTACTTAAATTACTCTTTAAGCGTTATAGTAGGTAGAGCATTGCCAGACGTTAGAGATGGCCTTAAACCGGTACACAGACGCTTATTATACGGTGCCTATGAATTAGGTCTTACCTCGGATAAGCCCCATAAGAAATCAGCCAGAATCATCGGTGAGGTTTTAGGTAAATTCCATCCCCATGGAGATAATGCATTATATAATGCCATGGTAAGAATGGCCCAGGATTTTAACCAGAGATATCCATTAATAGACGGCCATGGCAATTACGGCTCTATTGATGGCGATAGTGCTGCAGCCATGCGTTATACTGAGGCAAGGCTCAGTTCTTTAAGTCAGGAATTATTAAAGGACTTAAAATTCGATACAGTTGAATATAAAGACAACTTTGATAATACATTGCAGGAACCTAAAGTTTTGCCTGCCGCCTTTCCACAGCTTCTTGTAAATGGATCCAGCGGGATTGCAGTTGGAATGAGCACCGATATCCCACCTCATAATTTAGGGGAAGTTATTGAGGCAACAATTGCTCTAATCAAAAATAAAGAACTAAATATTAAAGATTTAATGGAATACATACCAGGTCCAGACTTTCCAACTGGTGGCCAGATCATCGGTCTAAATAATATAAAAGAAGCCTATGAGAATGGCAATAGCAGCCTAAAAGTTAGAGGTAAGATAATCAGGGAATCAAATAAATTGATTATCACTGAAATCCCATACCAGATAAATAAAACAAAATTAATCAGTGAAATTACAGATCAGATTGAAAAGGAAAATTTAAGAAATATAACAGATATCAGAGATGAATCTGATCAGCATGGTATTAGAATTGTATTAAATATTAAGACTGGCTCAGATTACAGTATCATAAAAAATAGACTATTTAAATATACTTCTTTAATGACCAATATCCGAGTTAATATGCTTGCACTTTATGAAAATAAGCCAATAGTTATGAATCTAAAGGACATCTTAGTCCATTTCATTAAATTCAGACGCAAGACAGTTAAAACAAGAATCCAGAATTTATTAGAAAGAGATAAAGACAAACTTAAAATTATGGAAGGAATTATTATAGCTTTAGACTTTTTAGATAAAGTAATTTATATAATCAGAGGTTCAAAATCAAAATCTGAAGCTATTGATAGGCTATCAGAGGAATTAGAGATAACTGAAAAACAGGCAAATGCAATTATGGAAATGCAACTACAGCGACTGGTCAGAATGCAACAGCAGGAACTTAAAGATGATCACGATTCAATTAAAAAACAGATAGAAAATTATAAAGAAATATTAAATAATACTCAGAAATTAGATAATCTAATCATTGATGAGCTAAATAAAATCAAGGCTACCCACAGTGATCAGAGAAGAACCCGGATAATTAAAGATGAAAATAAAGCTACTATTGAAAAGGAAGATTTAATAAAAGAAAAAGAATATTTCATATCTCTTTCAGCTAATGGGCTCATTAAAAAATCTCTGGATAAAGAAAATATCAGAACTGCAAAAAATGATTTTATAACAGAGATTTTTGCTTTAAAAAGCTTTGATGATCTCCTATTTTTCACAGAAGATGGCCAGGTTTATAGACTACCTGTTCATGATATCCCTGAACATCACGGTTTATCTACTGGAGATCCTTTAGAAAATTATTTTAGCTTACCACCAAATGAAAATCTAGTTAAAATATTACCACTAAATGATAAAATCAAAGAAGGCAATCTAATTATTGTTACTTCAAAGGGCAAAATAAAAGCGACTAAAGGAAACGAATATATTAGCAATGTCTCAAAAATTAAAGCAATCAACTTAGAAGAAAATGATTCAGTTAAAGAAGTATTTTCAGGTAGTTTGACAAATGATATTTTAATTGGAATAAATACTGGTAAGTTTATTAGATTTAATGGCAGTGAGATCTCAACTACTGGAAGAAATACCAAGGGTTATAACGCCATTAAATTTAAAGAGAATCAGGATATAATTTTTGCCGATATAATAAAAGATCAGACCGAACTTTTAATCTTTGGAGAAGATAAAAGGATAGCTAAAGTAGGTCTGGAATATATCAAACCTCAAAAGAGATATGGCAAAGGCAATCAGATCATGCATAAAAACTATAATGTTCTAACGGCAATTATCTGTCCAGAAAACAGCCAAATATATATCCAGGATATTGAAGAAAACAGTGATATTTTAGAAACTAAAAACCTTTCAAGATTTGCAAAACTTCCTGTTAATCGTACTGAAGAGTGGCCTATTAATTTATCAGAAAAAATATCCCAGATAGCAAGAATAATAAGCTTCTAATCTAAATCTTAAATCAAATTAAAACAATTAAACCCCATCTTTAAAGATGGGGTTCCCTTATATAATTTATTTTGCAAAGACATGATTACCAATTTCAGCAGTTGTTTCCCTGGTACTTAACCACCATAAAGTTCTAGCTGTTACAGGATTATAAAAGTAATAAGCTCCATTGCTAGGATCTTCACCTTCCAGGGCTTTAATGGCTGCTCTGTATGATTTCTCAGAAGGTTGCATATCATAATAACCGTCATCAATGGCAATAAACTGCCCCTCTGCAAATATAACTTCCTCTATAGTATCTGGAAAATCATCACTCAACACTCTATTTAAAACAACAGCTCCAACTGCTATCTGGCCCTCCAGTGGTTCTCCCCTGGCTTCACCACTAATAATCCTGGTTAACATTTCTATCTCTTCTTCAGTTACATCAACGGTCATATCCTGTTTATCAGTTTCATCTTCAAATATATTAAGATCACTTTCATCTGTCTGAAAGTCCCGTTCAACCTCTCTAGTTTCCCTTTGTTGATCTCTAGAACCTAAAAACAATTGACTTAAAACAATCAGTGTAACTGCAACCCCTGCTCCTTTAATCAGGTCATTACTAGCTAAACCATCTGCCTTAACTGATCTACTTAAATGAAAATTAGAGCCAGAAACCAGAGTAATAAATAGAATAACAATCAGCAGGTAGCTAGTATATTTTATTTTTGTTTTCGCCACCTGCATCCCTCCCTTATTCTACATAGTAAGAGTTAATAAACTTATTAGACCAACAGCTCCAATATATAGCAAATAATTACTACTCTGTCTTTCTAATGCTCGAATTTGTTCCTGACTTTCAGCCTGATCTTCCTCTAAACTTGTCAATCTGTTATCAAGTGTGTCCAACCTGTTAGTAATGTCCATTTGGAAATCTTCAATATCCTCAGGAACTTCTGCCACTGCTGTTTCTTCTAAATCTATATATCTTTCATCTAAATCATCAATTCTAGCTTCTAGATTTTCAACTTCATCTTCAATCGCCCTTAAGCTAGCTATTTCATCTATCATTTGAGCAACTTCTCTTTCAACATCATCTAAGGTCTCATAAAATCCAGCCAGTTCCTCTCCCTGAATTAAAACCTCTTCTTCTAACTCATCAACTCTCTCAGAGAAAAGATCCATATCAGCTGCAACATCTACTAATTCATCTCTAAACTCTAAGGATAGCTGTCTTAAAATATCAATATCTTCTTCTCCAACTTCAGTATCACCGACATGAATATCTTCTAATAAATTAGCTATAACTTCAGCCAATTCATACCTGGAAACCCTATTAGAACCAGCAAATGTATCATCATCATATAATGAAATATACCCTCTTTCAACAAGCACCTTTACATTCTCATATGCCCAGTGATCTTCAGGCACATCCTCAATATCAACAGCACCGACATTAGTTGCAAAAGCAAAAACAGTTAAAATTATACCAAATGTAATTATAGCCTTTTTCACTGCTATTTTTCCTCCTCTAATTGAATTTGTTCAATTCTTAAATCTATTTCTTCGCCATCTCCACTCAAAGCTACTAGATCGAATATCTCTAAACCTAGCTGATCATAAGATAACTCTTTATCTTCTAATTTAAAAAGAATCTTGGCTAAACCTCCAGAATTGATATCAGCTGGAAGCTCTTCATTAAAGGAGAAATGCTCTGAAGTAATCTCCTCAGGACCAGCCCAGGCCATTAATCTTCCATCTCTAACAAATGCTGTACCTCTGGTATTATAGATAGGAGTAAGTTTTTCATCATCGTACCTCAACTTAAACTCAATATCTTCAATATCATCTAGATAACTTCCCTTAACTTTAAGAGTTAAATAATCAACTTCTTCTGATGATCTATCAGCAAGTAAATAGATAGTCGGAGAAGTTGCAGGAATATTGACCCTTTCTCTTAGAGTTCTTGAGTATCCATCCTGCCCTCTAATCTGAACAGCAAAAGGAAAGGTACCTTCAACATCTAATGGAACAACTTTCCAGTCAATTGTCAGTTTTTCTCCTGGTCTAATCATGCCAGCATTTTTATTTGCTTTTTCATATCTGGCAAAATCAAGTCCAGGTGGAAGTATCATTTCGCTTTCAAAACCATAGAATGTTGCTCCACCAACATTTTCAACCTCTGCCCTAATGGTATAAGGTATCGGATATAAATCCCCTTCTCTTAATACCATTTCCTCTACTGAAAATAAATTAGCTTCTAACTCAGCAGGTGCTATAACATTTAATTCTCTTGCTGCAACATTTGAATCAGTATTATCAGCATCAACTTCTACCTCAAAGTTTAGGGTATCAGGTAAATTATCAGTTGTAGCTCTAACATTCCAGCTAACCTGAGTAACTTCATCTTCTTCCAGATCTCCTAAATCTCTTTCTATCTCATCAGAGGTTAGTTGATCTGGCAGATTCAATCTAGCCACAACATTTTCAGCGGTTATTTCTGCAGTATTTTCTATATAAGCCACAACAGGAAATTCTGGGTTTCTTTCAGAAAAAGCAAATTCTGAAGGAGAAGTTACACCTAAAGAAAGTAGACCTGGAACCATTGATATTCCTGCTAAACCATAATTTGTTGAGTATGTTAAAGTTTCTCCAGGTTCAATCTCAACAGGATCCCAATACATGGCTATCGCACTATCTATCTCAAATTCACCTTCTCTAACAAACTCCTCTCCAGGATTAAAGTTGAAATCCCAGGCTCCATCAGCTAAACTACCCCAATTAGACATATAAACTCTATCCGGTGTATCAACAGATTCACCTATAAAAGTACCCTGGGAAGTTACCTGTGGATCTGTTAAACTGTCAAATGACTGATAAAAACTTGGCAAATCATCTCCTTCAAACATTGTATCTGTTGTAATTGCTTGATCCCTGATTCTAAAAGGAGCACCATCATTTTCTCCTAACATAGTATCAAGCATTATTCTCAGACCAACAGACTTGGAATCCTCAGTAATATTTGTCATATTATATTCAATTCTGGCTGTATCATAAAGACCAGTTGTTGAACTCCTTTCAAACATTAAAGTCTGTTCAACCTCTAAACCACCGAGCTCAAATACAGTTATTATCGAATCACCAACAACCTGAGGGGGTTCAATTAATTCACCATAATTTTCTCCCTGGCCAGCCCTTCTTTCAGTCTCTCCACCAAAAACATAATTATCTCCATCAATTTTAACTGTAGTAAAAGAAGGCCATGGTTGAGGCCTACCATATATCATCGGTTTATTTTCATCATCATCACGGGCAGGATCGCCACCAGTAGTTTCTACAGCAAATCTACCCATAGCATTTTCAGATTGATTAACAACAATTGCAATATATTCATTTTCTAATCGTAGATTTCCATGCTCATCTTCTCTTTCAACAAGATCAGTCTCAGTTTCAGCTATTACTGGACTACCTAACAAAAGAACCAATAATAGCATAGAGAGCACCTTAACTAAAAGAGTTGTTTTATCTTTCATCAACAGAGGCACCTCTTTCCAAAAAGTTATTCAAATCTTAAATCTAATAAATCTACATCTATAACTGGATTATCTCTTTCATCAACATCAAATATAACTTCAATTTCCATTATATATGACCTATTATAAGATCTAAATGACCAACCTCTTTCAACTGTTGATTGGGCATTTCTATCCATGCTGTCAATGCCTGAGCTTTCTATAACAGATACTGATTGTACTTCACCATCTTCAGAAACATTTGCTTCAACCAAAACTCTCCCAGTTTCAGATCCTCCAACCAGATCTTTTGGATAAACAGGTAATGGAGATTGTTGTATTAACTCACCTGGTGCTGGCGGAGACTCTTCAGCTTGAGTTTCAGAGGAATCAGCAGGCTCCTGTTCCTCTTCTGTAGCCTCATCAGACTCTTCGGCCACCTGTTCTTCAGGCTCTGGCTCCGGTTCTGTCTCAGAATCTTCCTCAGGTTCTGATTCCGGTTCTGGTTCTGGCTCAGAGTCTTCTTCAGGCTCTTCTAAACTTTCTTCGATTTCTAATTCAGATTCATCTGCTGTTACAACTTCTTCTTCTGACTCAGGTTCCTCTTCAGGTTCTGGATCTGGATCTGGTTCTGGATCTGGTTCAGGTTCAGGCTCAGGATCTGGATCTGGATCCGGTTCTGGCTCTGGCTCCGGTTCCGGTTCTACTTCTTCTTCAGGCTCATCCTCCTGCTCTATATCAGGTTCATCCTCCTCAACTTCAGGAGCAGGGTCTGGCTCTGGTTCCGGATCTGGCTCAGGATCTGGATCAGGGTCTGGTTCTTCCACTGCTTCAGGTTCATCAGGCATTGGTTGAAAATCTACAACCTGAATAAAATCAAAATCTCTCTGATCTGAACCATCACTTGCCAGGCTTCCACTTAAACCACCCCATGGAACCAAATAAAATATTAGCAAATGTGCAATTAAAGAAATTGTTATGAATATATATAATCTATCTTTGTTATTATCATTAAAATTCATACTATCCACTCCGGATTACAAGTTTTATTTAAAGACCGGATGTTAAGAGTCTCTTTCTGCAGCAAGGGCTAAATCATAAAACCCTGCCGACCTTAAACTATCCATAACAGTAATTACATGCTGATATCTCGTATCCTGATCTGCATTTATAATAGTAACTCGATTAGGATTTTCCTCATATAAATCAGCAATTCTTGCTGTTAAATTTTCAACAGATAATTGTTCTCCTTCTAAATAGAATTGTCCATCTTCGCTTATATCAACAACAATATTTTCCTGAGACTGTTCAGTTACAGTCTGAGCAGTTGGCAATTGCATTTCTAAACCTTCTGGTGTAGTTCTAAATGATGTGAATAACATAAAGAACACTAATAGAAAGAATATAACATCTATCAGAGGAAGAATATTTATAGAACTCTTTTTACTTAGAGTAGGTTTGAACATTTCTTTCCCTCCTGGTTCTATATCTGCTATTGCTATCATTATTATTAATAATATCCATTATTTCAACCATACTCTGATTTAATTTATGGGCTTTTCTTTCGACTATATTAGAAAAGTAAGAATAAAATATAGCAGTTGGTATAGCAATAATTAATCCAATAGCTGTACTAATTAATGCTGCTGCAATTCCGCCACTAACCTGAGCAGGATTGCCAACTCCAGCTGTGGCACCTAAGATATTAAAACTGCTAATAATACCTAAAACTGTCCCTAATAGTCCTAATAATGGAGAAACCATTGCAACTACATCCAGAATAGGTAGATGCCTTTCCATCTTCTTAATCTCATTTTCTCCAACAATTTGTAATAACTCTCTAATTCTCTCTGGATCCTCTGAATTATGTTTAACAGCAGTTGATAACATTTTTACAGCTGGACCTCTCTTGCCCTTTAACTGGTTTAATGCTGCCATTGTATCGCCTTCTTCAAGTAACATCTCAACTTTTTTAATGAGTCTGGTATTACTCCCTTTATACCTGGCAAAAAATAATGTCTTTTCAATAATAACAGCCAGACTAAAAATTGATGCAATTAATAATGGTAATGCTGTCGGACCACCTAATGATAATATATTCCAAATCTCTCTCAAAATAATCACTCCTTATTATTCTAAATAAACTTAATTATTTTCGACTTTTCAAACTCAACAGTTCCACCTACATCCTACATCTAACAAACTTAACCTACTCACTACTAATTAAATTTCTACAAAGATTGCTCAATTCCTTTTTATTTTAACAACTATCTTTAAAATAAACTAACTATTTATGATAATTAAGAAAATATGGCTATATTAAATCAGAATACCACTATCACTACTTTATCTCTCTAAAGACCAGGTTTTAATAAAATAATTAAAATTACAAGAACAAATAAAGCTAAATATAAATCAAAACCTAAATTTTTTATATCCCAAAAAACTCCTTCATATCTTCCAGCATAAATATAACAGGTTAAATCCTCAAAACTATTTATATTCTCAATTGTTTTTTTCGCTTCTTCAATTCTATCTTTAGCAGTTTCCTCTTTCCTAAATCCTAAAATAATATTTATTTTAGCTAGCTGCAAATAAATTCTTTTTAAGAATTTTAACCATCTACTATTTTCTTCCCCTTCTGATTTATTAATAATATTTTTAAATAAACCGCTAATTTTAAATAATATATTAGGAGAATTCACTTTTGAAATGTCAGTATTTCTATCAAAAACTAATAATAATAACTCACTTACAAAAATCAATATTTTATAAAGGGGATTAAAAACTAAATACTGCATACTTAATTTTCCAGGCAAACTTTTCTTATAGATATTAAACTGCTTAAACATAAGAAATACTATTATACCTATCCCAATAGCCTTAAAAGATGCTGAAATAAAATACATAGAAAATATATTAATATCAAGAATATTTAGGCCACCTGAATAATTAAAGCCAGGTCCAGACAACTCAACAAATCTAAGATAAATTGATTCTGGTATGATTCCAGTTAATAAAATCAAAACTGAAATAATACCAAATGGTAACATGCCAGTTAATGAATACTCCTTATTATTAATCCTTTTACTTGCTTTAGCTTCTTTTCCTAAAAATAAATAATAAAACAATTTACAAAAATATAATACAGTTATAGAACTGGTTATGGTAAAGATTATTTCTGAATAATTAATAATTATATTATAATCTAACTTATATGCCTCATAAATAGCTTCATGCAATAGATTTTTACTAATAAATCCATTAAAACCTACTAAACCAATGATTCCAAACATGCCTGTTAGAAAAGCTCCCATAGTTAATGGCATCTTCTTCCATAAACCACCATGATTATAAATATTTAAATCATGAGTCTTTAAATAAATATATCCAACTATCATAAATAGGCTGCTTTTAAAAAGGGCATGGCTAATAACATGATACATAGCCGATTCCATTCCAATACTCCCGGCCATGCCAAGATAAGCAGCAGAACCTATTCCTGTTAAAATAAAACCAATTTGACTTACACTGCTATAAGCAAGAATTGTTTTCATATTATCCTGAAAAACAGCTAAAAAAGCTCCTATAAACATTGTTATAGCTCCAAGGACAATAATTAGTTGACCAAAAAATTCTAATAACTGTTGATTTGCTGGAACCCCAGGGGAAATAACATAATTAAATGTTACAATAATACCATATATCCCTGTTTTAATCATTATACCAGAAAGCAAGGCGCTAGCAGGAGTTGGGGCAACAGGATGAGCAAGGGGTAACCATATATGAACTGGAAACATACCTGCTTTTACACCAAAACCTAAAAGCAAAGAAAAACCTATAAAATACCCAACTCTTCCTGATAAATCTATATTATCAGCAATTTCTGTAAATACAATTGTGCCAGCCTGGTTATATACAAGAAATACACCCATTAATATAGCCAGCCCACCAATAACTGCCATATATAAATATATTTTAGCTGCATTTAATGCTTCTTTATCCTGGTTATGAACTATTAAAAGATATGAAGTAATTGACATTATTTCAAAAAAACAAATAATGTAAAAAGGTCACCACTAAAGATCGTCCCCAGTGTTCCGCCTAAGGTTATTAACCAGCCAAAATAAAAGCGATTCTGAAACTTATCTCCTGCCATATACTTTTTAGCATAGACAGTAGATAAAAACCAGATTCCAGTTATTAAGATAGCAAAGATAGAATCCATTCTAGTTACAGCAAGATAAAGACCTCTATCCATAATATTCACTAAATTATAACTGAGAAAGCCTGTATCAGATTTTAAATAAATAATAAATAAAGTCTGTAAAAAAACTATAAATGTAGCTCCAATTAGAAAGTCAATTCTTTTATCTTCATCATCTTTAAAAAAATAAATAAATATTGTAGCAATAAAAGGTGTTAATAGCGTCAATAAAAGAATACTTTCTATTGTAAAACCAACCCCCATGAAACTTCCTCCTCTTGAAATTTAATATTAAAAGTAATCCACTAAATCAAAATAGAAACTATCCTATTTATATAATTTATTGGCTTAGCCGGAAATATTCCAATAATTAAAATCAAGACCCCTAATGTTAACATAGGTAAAATGATTTTAAAACCAAGCCTTTTAAATTCCCAGTCATATTCTAAATCATCATCGCCTCCAAAAAATGCTTGAATTATTATAGGTAAATAATAAACAGCATTCAACAATGAACTTAAGATAATTATAATTAAATATAAAGGTTTTTCAGCTTCAATAGTTCCTATTGCAATTGTCCATTTACTAATAAAGCCATTTAAAGGTGGTATTCCAATCATCGCTAAGGCTGACAGAGCAAATAAACCCATAGTTAGAGGATATTTTTTACCTATACCTTTAAAATCAACAATATTCTCAGCCCCGGTATATATGATTATAACTCCAACAGTTAAAAATAATAATGTTTTAATGATTGAGTGATTTACTATATGTAAAAATCCACCAGTAATGCTACTTTCAGTAGCCAGAGTTATTCCTAAAAATATATAACCAATTTGAGCGACACTTGAATAAGCCAGCATCCTCTTGATTTTTGTCTGGCTTATTGCAAATAATGAGCCAATTATAATAGCCATACCAGCCATAACTATAGCTATTTCAGACATATTAGTCTGCTCGAAGAAACTTAAAGGTAATACTCTATAAAATACTTTAATAAAAACAACTATATATGCCTTACCAACTAAACCTGCCATAATAGCTGTGGATATTGTAGGGGCAGAGTAATAAGCATCTGGAAGCCAGATATGCAATGGAAATAAAGCAGATTTCATTGCTAAGCCAAAAAACATAAATAGCATAGCCATACTGGTTGCTGCCGGATACATTCCAGCAACTTCCATTAACTCCATACCGGCTAGTTCCATATTCAAATAACCTGTTAATAAATATATTAAACCGGTAGAAAATAAAACAGAAGAAGAACCAACAGCTGTTAAAAACAGATATTTAATACTAGCAAAGACTGTATCTTTATTTTCATTTATAGAAATAATCGCAACTGTAGTTAAAGCTGATATTTCAATAAAGACAAACATATTAAATAAGTCATTTGTTAAAATTAATCCAATTAAAGATGCTTGAAGCATAAAGGCCAGTGTAAAATACCATCCTCTTAGATGTTCGCTTATTTCTTCTCTTATCTTTTTCTGGTTATATAAATAAATAATAAAAAACATACCTGATACAAGCAACAATATCAAAGCTTCTAATTCACTAAAAACAAATTCTATTCCTTTATCAGGAGTCCAACCTCCAAAATTATAATACTCCACTCCTATTGAATTAACCCTAAAAATCACTAAGACTGAAAGTACAAATACTATTCCCGAAACAAAAGTAGCCAAAAATGAAAACTTTTTAAATTTAAATTGATCTAAAACAGGGCTGATAAATGCCGATATCAATAAAACCAGCATAATTAAAATACCTGGATGGACTCCTAACATTCCCTTTCACTCCTAACAACATAAATCTCTTCAACATTTATTGTGCCATAATGCTGATACACTTTAATAATAATTGCTAATGCAAATGCTGTTACACTTACAGAAACAACTATTCCTGTCAGCATTAAACCACTGGGTACTGGATTCACAGTTAAAGCATCCTGACTGCCCTCTACAATTGGAGAACCTCCATCAGCAACAAAACCGACTGCAACAAAAAAGAAGAAAATAGCACTATCCATAACATTTAAACCAATAACCTTCTTAATTAAATTTGGATGAGTGAGCAGAATATAAAATCCAATTAAAAACAAAACAATAGAAGCAAAGTAATACATATTGGGATGAATAAAGATATCTATCAATGTAAATCTTCACCACCAAGACTATCGAATAAAGCAACAATTGTACTTGCTACCTTTACTCCAATAGCAATATTTAAAAATGCTATAAAACCACCACTAAATAATCTGCCAGGATCACCAGCAGGAAAAATCGGCAAGTTGCTTAAAAATGGTTGCCCATAAAAAAAGGCAACTATTCCAAAAAATATATAAACTAATGCCCCACCACTCTCAATTAATGTAGAAGTTCTATGAGAGAATTTCCTTTCCTGCATTGAAATTCCATAGGTTAATGATAATAAAACAAAGCCTGCCCCGACAACAGTTCCACCAGAAAAACCCCCACCTGGAGATATATGAACATGTACTATTAAATAAAGTCCAAATAGAGTTATAAATGGCAACATAAACCTTGTTATAATGCTTACAATTGTATCCCTAAATTTCATCCTTAACATCTCCAGATTCTCTATTGTTATCTATTAGAGTTGCAAAAATTCCAGCTATAGCAGCAAATAATACAGTCGTTTCTAATAATGTATCAAAAGCACGATAATCAGTAATAATAGATGAAACTACATTTTGAGAACCAGTCTCTTCCACAGCCCTATTTACAATCTCAGTTTGTGAAAGCTTATTACCTGGATTATCAGGATCACCAAATGTAGGCATATCCATTACAACTGAATATATTCCAAATCCTAAAGTAACTAATAAAACAATAGCAATTAAATGCTTCATTTTTCCAGCCTCCCTGTTTTACTAATAGCAGCAACAAGCAAAACAGTAGTCACGCCAGCTCCTAAAGCTGCTTCAGTTATAGCAACATCTGGCGCTCTCATCTGCTGCCAGAGTAATGACATAATTAAGTTATATACAGCAAATAATATAACGGCACTTAATAAATCCTTGATTTTAGCAACAGATATAACTACAACTATAAGTGTCAATATTAATACAAAATGAAATATATTAATCATAATTTTCTTCCTCCCTGCTAAAGGGAACATAACTATCAGAAATTTCCCTGGTTTCAAAAGCTGCCAGCGCTATAGCATGAGAAGCAGTTGGATTTGTCACCCAGATAAATAAAACTAAAACAAATAATTTTAAAGAAAATATCGAAATTCCATTTAACAAGATTAAACCAAACATAACCAGACTAACACCAAGGGTGTCGCATTTAGTACTTGCATGCATTCTGGTATAAACGTCAGGCATTCTTAATAATCCAATAGTACCAACTGCAAAGAAAAAGACACCAGTAAAAATAGAAATATAAGAGATCACTTCAATAACTATCATAATATAATCACCATTTTCTTAATCATGAAACACTTCCTTTTTCCAGGTACTTAGCAACTGAAATACTGGCAATAAAACTAATTAAAGCATATACCAGGGCAATATCAACAAAGTAATACTCTGAAAATATAATTGCAAATAACACCATTATAGAAACTGTCTTAGTTCCTATCACATTAATAACAATAATTCTATCCAATGATGATGGACCTATAATCCCTCTAATTAAAGATAGAAATATTAAAATACTTAAAAGTAGGCTGGCAAATATCAAAATATTATTGGTCATAACTATCAATCCCCTTTTCTTCTATCCCACACATTAAATCCTCCATATACCATCCAGATACATTGTGGGCAGCATCACTTGTCAATGCATGAATTACTAATTCATCATCAACCATATAAACACTTATAGTCCCTGGAGTCAGAGTAATAGTATTAGCATACAGAACCCTGCTTATTTTCTTTTTAGGCTTTAATCTAATGCAAATAAAAGTAGGTTCAATAGGCATTTTAGGCGATAGTACAATTTTAGCTACATCAATATTTGCTAATACCATCTCAATTAAAAATCTATAAAAATAATGAAATAATTTTAAAATATTTTTTCTAGTCACTAAAAATGCCTGTATATCACTTAACATAAAATGTCCCCAGTATGTAGTTATCAAAAAAGAAAATAAAACACCAATAAAGAGCTGCTGCCAATCAAAACTTCCTGTTAAAATAATCCAGAAGATGATTAAAGCAGCAGCCCATCTTAGTCTTACTTTTCTCTGGAGATAACTACCTAAAACTGCAATATTTCTTCTTAAAGAAAGCAGTACTCTCTCCATTTATTATCCCTCTTCTAATATAAGAATAAAAACCCAGAAACTCCCATAGCTGCTATTCCTAATCCAATTAAAATAGCAGGAGCCAGCTTAAATATATCACTTGCTTCAGAAATCCTCATCTGTTCTTTTAATGTAGCAATAAGAACAAACGCAATATAGAATCCAATTGCATTGGCAAATGCAGTAACCATCATTTCAGTAAAAACAAGGTTCCTTTCTAAAATAATCCATTGAAACCCTAATAAAGCTGGCATAAAGATAAATAATTTAGGCATTCCATAGTAGTCACCTTTAAGCTCTCCAAGATATTGTAAAACAATTATAGCTCCTAAAGAAACCAGGAAAAACACCCAGGCAGCAAGGAATTCAAATTCAATTCCTATCGAATCTACAATAACCCATCCAAAAATACCTGCAAATAAGATTGCAAAAGCAAATTTTACTCCTTTTACCAGAGATGGTCTAACTCTATCTGTTTCCACAAGAGAGACTAAAACACCTAAAGAATATATTAATACTAAATTTACAGGCAAAATATTCTCAAGAAATAAACCAAATGTTTCATTCATTACTTTCGCCCCCTTCTAATGCAAATAAATTTGCATCAACTTTATCTAAACTCAATAACAATCTAAATAAGATCCAGACGACTCCAAGGAAAATAAATCCACCTGCAGAACCTCCAAGTGCACTTAAGGGAGCAAAGCCAATATCATACAATTCATAACCTAAAATAGATCCAAAACCAAATAGTTCTCTTAGAAATGCAACTGCTATTATAGTTATAAAGAATATATTTATTCTTTTCCATAGCTGAGACAAAGATACATTATCCTTGCAACCATAATATGTTAGTGGTGTAACACCTATTAAGAGAATATATAATCCAGAATGTTGATACACTCCTGGATATAAATAAGCAGTTAGCAAATAAGCTATATAACTAAAAGATACACCAAAGGCTGAATAAACAATCCAATGGGCATCAGCCAATAACTCCACATTTACTAGCTTTGAAACAGCTCTTGAAATTAAAGAAATTAATATTAAAACAACTGTAACAACAACTGCTGTTTGAATATTTCTGCTTCCTCCCAGAATGGGGAGCAGGCCTAATAAAACGACCTGCTCAAATATATTATTAAATTTAGGCATCTAGTAATCCCGCCTTTCTTTTTTATTATTAGTTAGCTTCATTTAAAACACTCTCCAGCGCCTCTATAAAGCCTGCACTAGTTCCAGTTGCACCAGAGATTGTATCTATATCTGCTGACTGGGCTGATATAGCTGCTTCAATTAATTCATCAAAAGCAGGTTCCGCTATATTTTCTGTCTCAGAATGACTTATAATCTCTATTGACTCAATAGCTCCATCAGTTATAACAACTTCTATCTCGATATCATCATTATAACCTTCAGCAGTTGCAGTATAAGTGCCATCTTCATAATCAGCTTCAACTTCATCCTCTTCATCTATTTCATCTTCTAGAGCATCTGCAACTGCTGCCATTATAGCCTCACTTGTCTCTGTTGCTCCTGAAGCAACATCAACCTCTGTACTCTGGCTTTCAATTATTGCAGCTGGTACTTGATCAAATGCAGGATCTGAAATTCCATCAGATTCTGAATGGTCTGTTATATCAATAGCAATTATCTCTCCTGCATCATCTAAACTTACCTCAACAATTAATTCTCCACCATAGCCTTCAGCTCTACCTTCTAAAACTTCAGCTGCTTCTTCAGGCTCATCCGGTTCTTCTTCAGGCTCTTCATCAACCTCTTCAGCACCGGCATCCTGGAGAATTTGTTCCAGCGCTTCTATAAAACCTGCACTACTTCCAGTCGCACCAGAAATTGTATCTATATTAGCTGACTGGGCTGATATAGCTGCTTCAATTAATTCATCAAAGGCAGGCTCAGCTATACTATCTGTTTCATCATGACTTAATATCTCAATAGATTCTATCGCTCCATCTGTTATTACAACTTCAATCTCGATATCATCCATATAGCCTTCACCAGTTGCAGTATAAGTGCCATCTTCATAATCAGCTTCAACTTCATCCTCTTCATCTATTTCATCTTCTAGAGCATCTGCAACTGCTGCCATTATAGCCTCACTTGTCTCTGTTGCTCCTGAAGCAACATCAACCTCTGTACTCTGGCTTTCAATTATTGCAGCTGGTACTTGATCAAATGCAGGATCTGAAATTCCATCAGATTCTGAATGGTCTATTATATCAATAGCAATTATCTCTCCTGCATCATCTAAACTTACCTCAACAATTAATTCTCCACCATAGCCTTCAGCTCTACCTTCTAAAACTTCAGCTGCTTCTTCAGGCTCATCCGGTTCTTCTTCAGGCTCTTCATCAACCTCTTCAGCACCGGCATCCTGGAGAATTTGTTCCAGCGCTTCTATAAAACCTGCACTACTTCCAGTCGCACCAGAAATTGTATCTATATTAGCTGACTGGGCTGATATAGCTGCTTCAATTAATTCATCAAAGGCAGGCTCAGCTATATTTTCTGTCTCAGAATGACTTATAATTTCTATTGACTCAATAGCTCCATCAGTTATAACAACTTCTATCTCAATATCATCATTATACCCTTCGGCAGTTGCTGTGTAAGTGCCATCTTCATAATCAGGTCTCTCTACACCTAATGCATCTTCAATAGCCTGTAAGAAGCCCTGACTTGAATAAGTTGCACCAGTTACATGATCAACTGAAGTTGTCTGCCTGTCAATAACTAGCTCTCTTAAATCTTCAAAAGCAGGCTCGGCAATATCAGCTGTATCTGAATGATCTATAACTCTGATATCAGCAATCTGTCCATCAGCAATCTCTATTTCTATCTCTATTTCATCATTATAACCATCACCTATACCTGTGTAAGTACCATCATCAACAGGTATAACAAATTCATCTTCAATACTTAATACAGCTTCACCTATAGCTGCCAGAAACCCACGACTAGTCATTGTTGCTCCGGAAACCATATCAACATCAGTAGTCTGCTCATTAAGAACTCTCTCTTTTAACATTTCAAAAGCAGGATCTGCTAAATAAGTTGTCTCTTGATGATCTACTAATCTTATATCAATCAGCTCATTATTTTCAACTGTTATTTCTACAACTATCTCACCAATCATACCTTCTGCTCTTCCTGTATAAACGCCATCAGGCATTTCAAATCCAGTAGTATATACTTCAACTCTTTCACCAGCAAGGGCATCATCAACAGCAGAAAGCATTCCACGACTGCTCATTGTAGAACCAGAAATCACATCAACATCAGTGCTTTGAGCTCTAACAACCCTATTTTCCAGTCTCTCAAAGGCACTTCTGGCGACATGAGGAGTATCTCTATGTCTTAAAATATTAACTTCATGTAAAAAACCTTCTTCAATCTTAACCTGGGCTTCTACATCTCCCCACATACCGCTACCAGTTCCATAATACCAGCCATTAGGAATATCAAAATAATCAAATTCTGGTCCCTCAAGCTGTCTTTCAACGAGTTCTAATGCACTTTCAACAGTCTGAGCAACTGCAATAGATGATAAAGTTGCATTTGTAATTACATCTAAATCAAAGTTTGCTCCCATAGTTGGTGTCAAATCAGAACGTCTTAAACCTTCAAACTGTTCTAAAAAGCCTGGTTGGGCAACCTGGGCTCCAAGAGTAGCACTTTCATTATGCTCAATAATCCTGCTACCAATAACTTCTCCTTCAGGATTAATTGCAACCATATTTTCAATTTCGCCACTATACCCAATTCTACTTACATATGCTAAAAACCCAATCCGCTCGTCATCTTCAATTACTTCAGCAAGTAATCTATCTTTATTTAAATCTTCAAGCATATTAAATTTCTCTGCTCTTGGGAAGAAGCTATCCATATGCTCATTAAAGACACGGTGATGCTGTTCCAAAAACTCAGTATCAGTAAAAACTATACCTGCATATGCAACAACAGCAAATATAATTGATGCAACAACAACTACACCTACCTGCATCGCCTTTTTCTTCTTCTTATACACCTGTCCAAAGATGTAGCCCTCTAATACAGTGTCAAATAAATGAGAAAATCCATTCATTATTAATATTGCAAAAGTAACACCTTCTGGATAGGCTGTAAATACCCTTATTACAACTGTTAAAATTCCGCAACCTATACCATAGGCAACTCTACCACTTTTTGTAGATGGAGAGCTAACCATATCTGTAGCTATAAAGAAGGCACCAAATATAATTGAACCTGCTAATATAGTAAATAATGGATCGACTCCAAAAATTAAAGCAGTTACTGCTGAAGCAGCAACATAGGGTATAGAAATTCTTAAATCTAAATAACCTCTTTTATATAGATAAAATGCTCCTATCAATAATGCTAGTGCAGAGGTTTCTCCAATACTACCAGGCATATTACCTATAAATAGGTTTAGATAGTCTGAAGAAGCACTTGCAGCTGCTAAAGGAGTTGAAGTTGTTACTCCGTCAAATGGAGTAACCCAGTGAGTCATATAAACTGGCCAGGAAATTGCAAGTATAGCTCTACCAACTAAAGCAGGGTTAAAAATATTATTTCCAAGTCCCCCAAATAATTGCTTACCAATTATTATAGATAAAGCACCACCGACGATAGGAATCCACCAGGGGGAAGCAGGTGGTAATGATAAACCTAAAATAACACCAGTTACAACTGCACTCCCATCACCAATTAACCGCTTACCTCCAGTTAATTTTTTATGAAAAGGAATCTCGACAACAACACATGTTAAAGCTGCTGCTCCTATTAAATATAAAGAATATGTTCCGAAAAAATAAACTGATGCAATAATTGCTGGAACTAAAGCAATTACAACATTCCACATCGTTTTTTCTATTGTATCTAACTGTTTTATATGTGGTCCAGAGTAATTAAATGAATTTGACAAAACCTTTCACCTCCGAAATATTAATTAGACTTAGCTTTTCCTTTTTGAATCCAGCGCAGCAATGGCCTTTTTGAAGGACATACAAATGCACATGCTCCGCATTCTATACAATCATTTAAACCAGCAATTTCAGCTTCCTGATACATTTCATTATTTACAAATGCTGTAATTCTATTTGGAGGTAAATACATTGGACAGACATCCACACATTTACCACATCTAATGCAGACTCTCTTTTCTGCATCACTATATTCATCAGGAGATAATACAACTAGACCAGAAGTTCCTTTTGCAACAGGAACATCAAATGATGTTATCTGTTTACCTGTCATTGGACCTCCCATAACAGTATGATAATCAGAAGTTGTTATGCCTCCACAGTATTCTATAATATCACCTGCAGAAGTTCCAAATGGAACCAGTAAATTCTTTTGTTCTTTCAAACCTTTACCACTGGCAGTCAAAACTCTGTCAATAAGGGTATGCCCCTGATAATATGCTTCAGCAATTTTAATCACTGTTTGAATATTATTTACAATTATACCTACATCCATTGGCAGTCCTCTTCTAGGAACTTCACGGTCAAGCACTGCTTTTATTAAATGCTTTTCAGCACCATGAGGATACCTGGTATCCAGAGGAACACCTTCTAAGTTATCCCAATTTTTAGCCTCTTCTTTAATTGCCTGAACAGCTTCCGGTTTATTGATTTCACTGGCCACAATACCTCTTTCAGCACCGACTGCTTCACAAATAAGATTTAACCCCTGATATAATACATGAGTCTTCTCTCTCATCAAACGATCATCTACAGTTAAATATGGTTCACACTCTGCACCATTTAATATAATGGTATCAATTGGTTTATCAGGTGGCGGGTCAAGTTTTACATGGGTTGGAAAACAGGCACCACCAAGACCAACTACTCCTGCCCTCTTAACAATATCAACAAGATTTTCCTTCTTAATTTCAGAAGGATCATAATCTCTTTCTAATAATACTTCTTTATTGTCCTGACCTGTATTTTCAATTAACATACAATCAAGTTGAGAGCCATCAGGACCAGGCCTTTGAACTATACCCCTGTAAATTCCAGAAATACTTGCATGAATATTAGCTGAAAGAGCTTCTTTATTTTCAGCAATCAATTCACCTCTTTGAACTTCCTGCCCCTCTTCAACTATAGGTTTGCAGGGAGCTCCGATATGCATCTGAACTGGAATTGTAACTGAATCTGGAAAATCAATTCTCTCAATCGGAAGATCAGTAGTAAGGTGCTTCTCTTCAGGAAGATGAATACCACCGATCGGAAACTTTTTTAAATCTTTCACATTTACACCTCCAAAAAATATCAAATCATTATATACCAACCAATTAATCAATTAAAATGTGTTGTTATTTTTGTAACACAACTGGCCAAAAATAACTATTATATATATAATATAAAAAATTACACTCACGACAATTTTAACAGATATAAAATTTCATGTCAAGATTTATACCTATTTATTAAGTCATTTAAAAATCTTTTTGGTAATCTAACTTTACCTATCAAGTTCTTATGACCCTGACCTGGACCATGATTGTCTGAACCACCTGTAACTATTAAATCCCTTTCAAGACAAACTTTTAAAAAACTCTTTTCTTCCTGATGGGAATGGGCTGGATAAAAAACCTCAACCCCATCAAAATTAAAATCCAAAAGATCTCTGAAACTAAAGCCATCATAAGCTATCCGACCAGGATGAGCTAGCACAGCAATACCACCAGCATCTTTAATTACTTTAATAGCCCCTTCTGGAGTAATATAATCTCTTTTAACATAGGCAGGAGCTTTTGAACCTATATATTTATCAAATGCCTCATCATTGTTTTTTACAATATTGTTCTTTTTTAATAAACCTGCAATATGAGATCGCGTAATAATTTCTCCATCTACTAATTCATTCAATTCTACCATATTTAAATTTATACCTAATAGGTCATTTAATTTTTCTATCATCTTTTCTGCCCGACTTCTTCTACTGGACTTTATATTTTCCAATAAATATAATAAGGCAGGTGATTTATGATCAATGAAATAACCCAGTACATGAACTTCAGTATCAAAATAATCTGAATTGATTTCAATCCCTGGAATCACTTTAACTTTAAAATTTTCAGATAAAGATAATGCGTCATCTAATGCATCTACTGAATCATGGTCTGTAATCGATATATAATCAAGACCTCTTTTATAAGCAATTTCCAGAGTCTTTTCTGCATTAATATTGCCATCAGATGCAATAGTGTGAAGATGCAAATCAGCTACCATTTTAAAATCCCCTTAAGCATCATTTATTCTAACAGGAAAAATAGTATTTTCTTTATGATCATATATCGCCCCGGCAAGTTGGACAGTTCCTGTACCAACTTCAAATTTAGTGTGTAAGCCAGTCAAATGCTTCTTAACGATAGGTTCAGATTTCATACCCAGAATCGAATCAACTGCACCAGTCAAACCTAAATCTGATATAAATGCTGTCCCCTTAGGCAATATTTTAGCATCATTAGTCTGGACATGGGTATGTGTCCCATATACACAATCAACCTTGCCATCAAGATAATAACCCATTGCTCCCTTTTCCCCGGTTGCTTCAGCATGAAAATCTACAATTATGATATCAGATTCTCTTTTTAAAGTATCCAATTGATCTCTAATTATTCTAAATGGAGAATCGTGAGGGCCAATATATATCTGACCAATTAAATTAACAACAGTTATTCTCCTGCCATTTTTCAAAAAACTACTGTATCCTCTTCCAGGAACACCAGGGGCAAAATTTAAAGGTCTAACAATTCTAGGTTCCTGATCAACAAACTTAAAAATCCCTTTATTCTTCCAGGTATGATTACCCATAGTTAATATATCGATCCCATACTCAAACAACTCTTCTGCAACCTTTTTATTTAATCCAAAACCACCAGCAGCATTCTCTCCATTGGCAACGACTAAATCTATATTATGTTCTTTAACTAGATCAGGCATTATTTCTCTTACCGCTCTCCTGCCTGCTCTACCAACAATATCTCCAATAAATAAAAACTTCATTTTTCATCTCCTCATTAATAAAAAAAGGGGCTCACAGGGAGCCCCAGTTGAGTTTAGTATTTACAGTTATTATTTTGCATATTCAACGTTACGGCTCTCTCTAATGACAACAACTTTAATCTGTCCAGGATAATCTAAATTATCCTCAATCTTCTTAGAAAGATCTCTACTAATTTTACTGGCCTGAGAATCATTAATTTTATCTGATTCAACAATAACTCTTATCTCACGGCCTGCCTGAATTGCATAGGCATTATTAACACCATCAAATGATTTACCAAGATCTTCAAGCTCCTCTAAACGTTTAATATATGACTCTAAAGTTTCTTTTCTAGCTCCAGGACGGGCTGCTGAAATTGCATCAGCTGCTGCTACTAAAACAGCTTCAACTGATTGAAATTCAACATCTCCGTGATGAGCTTCAATACCATGAAGGACTTTCTCACTCTCACCATATTTCCTGGCAAGATCAACACCGATATCGATATGAGGACCTTCAACTTCATGATCAATAGCTTTTCCTAGATCATGTAATAATCCAGCTCTCTTAGCAACATTAACATCAGCACCTAATTCAGCTGCCATAATAGCAGATAAATGAGCCACTTCCTTGGAATGCTGTAAAACATTTTGTCCATAACTGGTTCTAAACTTTAATCTACCTAAATATTTTACAACCTCTTTATGAAGTCCGTGGACTCCAGTATCAAAGGTTAACTCCTCACCAATCTCACGAATATGGTTCTCTAATTCTTCTTCAGCTTTTTCAACCATCTCTTCAATTCTGGCTGGATGAATTCTTCCATCTTCAATTAATTTCTCTAAAGCTATCCTGGCAACTTCTCTCCGCATAGGATCAAAACCAGAAATAACAACAGCCTCAGGAGTATCATCAATTATTAGATCAATACCGGTTAAGCTTTCCAATGTCCTGATATTTCTTCCTTCTCGACCGATTATTCTACCCTTCATCTCATCGTTGGGAAGATTAACAACTGATACAGTAGTCTCTGCGACATGATCAGCAGCATATCTTTGAATTGCAGTGGATATAATCTCTCGAGCTTTTTTACCAGATTCCTCTCTTAATTCAGCCTCTTTCTCCTTTATTTTACGGGAGAACTCAAGCTCTAACTCTTCCTCCATCTGTTGAAGAAGATATTCTCTAGCTTCTGGCTGATTCATACCAGCAATCTGCTCTAATTTTTCTGTCTGCTTTTTAATTTTTTCATCAAGTTCATCTTCTTTTTCCTCAAGTCTCGTTTCCTGTTTTTTTAACTCAGACTCTTTGACTTCAAGATTTTCAGATTTCTTATCTAAATTTTCTTCCCGTTTCATTAAACGATTTTCTAACTTTTGAAGCTCAGATCTTCTTGCCTGATTTTCCCTATCAGCTTCTTCTTTTAGCTTATGGGCTTCTTCTTTGGCTTCTAATACCATTTCTTTCTTTACTGATTCAGCTTCTCTTCGAGCATCTTCTTTAATTTTTTCTGCTTCTTTTTCAGCTGATTGAATTCTTGCTTCAGCAATATATTTTCTAACCAAATAGCCAGCAAAAAGGCCAGCTAAAATTGCGATTACAACAGGTATAATTGCTACAAAGTTAATTTTCTTCACCTCCATAACTATATTTTATTTATATCAGATAATCCCTTGATTTTAAGGTATCTGTTAATATTTTATACCTTTTTAGGTCAAGTGTCAAGATAGATAAAACCTATTAACGACCTAAAAAGACCGGTAATAGGCTATCTTTAAAAATTATAACAAATTTTTTTCTCTAAAATTATCCAATATAGTCATGGAAATGTTGCCACTAAAACCCTTGTTACTTAAATATCTATACAATTTTTTATCCAGATTTTCATTATCTCTTTTTTTCTTAAGCCATTTTCTGCTTAATTTTTCAGCCATTTCAAGTTCTTTCTCTTCAGTAACAAGTTCAAATATCAATCTATCCTGTAAAGATTTAGAAACCCCTTTTTGAGCCAGTTCTTTTTTTATAAGTCTCGGCCCTCTAGGTTTAAGTCTCAATCGGCTTTTAATCCAACTCCTGGCAAATCTTTCATCATTAATATAATCTTTGCCCTCGAGCTCATCCAGAATCTGATTTATATTATTTCTATCATAATCTTTCCTATTTAGTTTCTTATATAACTCATATCTGGAGTGTTCTCTTCTAGCAAGATACTTAAAAACTTTATTTCTTATTTCTGATTGTTCTTCTTTATTCTTCATCTTCATTAGATTCTTCAGAATCAAAATCTATATCCTCGAAATCTTCTTCATCAGCAAGACCAACTGCAACTCTAATCTTATTTTCGATCTCTTCCATAATTTCAGGATTCTCATGTAAGAACTGCTTGGAATTCTCTCTCCCCTGACCTAATCTAGTCTCACCATAAGAATACCAGGCTCCAGCTCTATCAACTATCCCAGTCTCTTCACCAATATCAATTAAAGATCCTGATCGAGATATCCCGGTACCATACATAATATCAAACTCAGCCTGCCTGAAAGGAGCTGCCACCTTATTTTTAACAACTTTAGCCCTGGCATGGGACCCAATTATATCTTTGCCATCTTTTATAGTTTGAGATCTTCTAATCTCAATCCTGACAGATGAATAAAATTTTAAAGCCCTTCCGCCTGGAGTAACTTCAGGATTACCGAACATTACTCCTACTTTCTCTCTTATCTGATTAATAAAAACACAGGCAGTCTTTGAATCACTAATCGCCCCGGATAGCTTTCTCATTGCCTGTGACATCAATCTAGCCTGAAGTCCAACATGAGAGTCCCCCATCTCACCTTCAAGTTCAGCCTGGGGTACAAGGGCAGCAACAGAATCAAGAATAACTAAATCAACTGCATTACTTCTTATTAAAGCTTCAGTGATTTCAAGTGCTTCTTCTCCATTATTTGGCTGTGATATTAATAAGTTATCTATATTAACCCCTAAATTTTGAGCATATCTTGGATCTAAAGCATGTTCAGCATCAATAAATGCTGCAATCCCTCCTAACTTTTGAGCTTCCGCTATAATGTGTAAACCAAGGGTAGTCTTACCTGAAGATTCATTACCATAAAGCTCAACTATTCTTCCTCGAGGAATGCCACCAACCCCTAAAGCCAGATCCAGAGGCAAACAACCAGTCGGTATGACCTCAACATCTAGAGAACTTGAATCACCAAGCCTCATTATTGCCCCTTCACCAAATTGTTTCTCAATTCTTTTAACAGCACTATCTAAAGCCTTTTCCTTTTCACTCTGGGCCAACAAAATCACTCTCCTTTTCCAAATTTATCTAGCATTCGTATATTCTATTCTCATTATAGAACATTTGTTTAAAAAGGTCAAGCCTTTATTTATACATTTTACAAAATTTTTCCTTATAAATAGGGCCATCCGATTTTAAGATACTCTGAAATAAACAAATTTTATTTATTTTAAAGGAAATTTCATCAAATTTAGCTCTTTCATTACTGGTAAACCAATCAGCAAGAGATTCACGGCCATATTTATTTTTTGTTCTGGCCAGAGTAATATGGGGAATAAAATACCTATTTTCTTTTTCAAAACCTAATTTCAATAATTTATCTTCCAGCCTCGAATTTATTTCCTGCAATATTTCCTTATTCTTAATTAATTTAGCAACTAAAACCTTTGGGTTTTTCATGCCTGGAAAAGCCGATACAGTCTGAATATCAGATTTAAAACTATTTCTATCCTCTAAAGAATCCAGTACAGAAATTATTTTTTCCCTCTTCTCTTCTTCAGTATCGCCAATAAATTTTAAAGTTATATGAAGATTTTCTGGCTTAACAAACTTTATCTTGCCAGCTGTCTTATCAGCAATTTCCTGCTGCCATAAACTTATTTCATTCCTTGTTTTCTCAGATAGAGGCACAGCAATAAATAATCTCAAATATACCACCTTGCCTTTTTATTATTCTATTTCTACATCAATCTCCTCATCAAAGACCTCGTCTAACTCTTCTTCAGTCATTCCAGAAACGATTCCATCTATCTCATCCAATAATTCAGAAGCCCTTTCTAAATTAGGTTGTCTCCTTAAAGCCTTAACTAACTCAGTCTGGGCAGCCTGATACATTTCCAATTCAAAATAAGCTTTACCTAAATAATAATAACTTAAAGCATAATCAGGGTTTATCTCAATTGCATTACTAAAATAGGATACAGCTCTATAATGATTATCTTCTTCTAAATATATTTCCCCTAATTTTAGATAACCAGTAACATATTCATTATTATATCTAATAGCAGATTCCAAACTCTCTGTAGCCCGCTCAACTTCACCCTGTTCATAATAAATCACACCAAGTTGATAATGGGCTTCATAATTATGCCGGTTTCTATTAATAACATGATTAAACTGCTCAATAGCCAGTTCATATTCTCCAGTTGCTTTATAAGCCCTGCCAAGAGCAAATTTCAAACTATTTACTTCTGGAGATCTATCAAGTCCTAATTCAAGAACTTCAATCGCCTCGCTATAATTTTCCTCTCCTATATATAGGTTCCCAAGGTCCAGATGAGCCCCTGCATTATCAGGTTCTAAAACTATAAGCCTCTCATATAAATCAATAGCATTTCCTGACTCATCAAGTTCTTTGTACGCTCTAGCCAGAGCTCCAAAACTAGACGGCCTTGATAATTCATTTCTCAATGGCTCCAGTATATCCTTAACTGCCTGATAATTATTTAAACCTAATTCAGCCTGGGCATGGCCCTTTTGCTGATCAAATCCATAAAAGCCAAAATCCCTTGCCTTTTCAATATATTCCTTAGCAAGATCAAACTGAGCACTATCATACCGGCCCTCTAAATTCAAAAACTGTTCAGCCAAAAGCCAGTAAAGTTCAGCATTATGATAGCCTAATTCATCAAGTTCGTCAATTAAATCTTCAGCAACAGATAATTTCCTATTTCTTAATTTACTTTTTACCAAATAACTATAGACTGTATACTTTTCTGTACTACTAATATCTCCATCAAGAATCTGATAAAAAGTCTCCTCAGCCATTTCATATTCACCGGTATAAAAAGAATTTATCCCCTCACTAATTTCATAATTCTGAGCACTAGCAGTACTGGCAATTGCCAGCACAAAAATCAATCCCAAACTAAAAATTATTCTCTTCATTTAATCGCCTCCAGAATTGCCAGTCTTAATTTATTTAAAATATACTGAGAAGCATACCATCTAACTTTTTTTCGGTCGCCAGAAAAACTCCATCTCTCCTGGAATTCACAGGAGTTAGAGCAGATAGTTGAATAAACCAGACCAACAGGTTTCTCATCAGTACCGCCACCTGGCCCGGCAATACCGGTCACAGATACACCAAAATCAGCATCAAATAATTCTTTTACCCCGGTAGCCATCTGGTCAGCTGCCAGTCTACTGACAGCCCCTTCTTTCTCAAGAATCTCCTCTGCAAGTCCTAATAATCTAACTTTACTTGCATTGCTATATACAATAACCCCGCCTTTAAAGAAATCCGAGGCACCTGGAATATCAGTCAAGCGTTTGGCAATTAATCCGCCTGTACAGGACTCAGCCAGGGCCAGACTAAAATTATTTTCCCTTAATAAATCTGAAACAACACCAGCCAGACTTTTATCACCTTCACCATAAATATAATATCCTAATTCCTCTTTGATTTCTGCAACTACTTTTGCAAAATTATCAGGATCAAAACCTGGCCTTAAGCTTAATTTAATAGAAATCTCGCCTCCATGGGGCAGAAATCTAAAAGCAATTCCCTCTGAACGATTAATTATATCTTTAATTCTATCTTCCAGGGCAGCCTCACCAATACCTGCAACTCTTAAAGTAAGATCATAACTATTTTTCTGCCTGGGCTGACAGACCCTGTCAAGTACAAAATTATCAATCATCCTTTTCATCTCAACTGGAACCCCAGGTAAAACAAAAATATTACTCCCTTCAGCAACAAGATAAAAGCCTGGAGCAGTCCCTTCTTCATTCAAAATCGGCTCAGCATCTGCTGGAAGATAAGCCTGTCTGTAATTATTCTCAGTAACTTCTTTGCCAATCTCATTAAAGAAAGACTTAATATTATCAGCCAGTTCAGGGCGATAGATAAGCTCCTGGCCGGTAGCCCTGGCAACACCATCTCTGGTAATATCATCCTGGGTAGGTCCTAAACCTCCGGTTATAATAATATTTTTATATTCAGATAACAACCTCTCCACTTTACTGGCAATCACATCTACCTTATCTGGAACTGTAATAATCTCATTGACCTGACAGCCATTATCAAACAGCCTCTCAGCAATCCAGCTGGCATTGGTATTATCTATCTCGCCAAATAATAATTCATCACCAACAGATAAAACAGCAATATCATCCATCTTATAAATCAACACCTATCATCTTAAAATTAAAATACAAAAAACAAAATAATTCCACTTATCAAACCGGCAACAATATCATCTAACATAACTCCAGTCCCACCTTTAAAATCCTGAACATAATCAATCGGACCAGGCTTAAAAATATCAAAGACTCTAAAAAGAAGAAAGCCAGTTAGATAATGGACAAAATTATACGGATTCATAAAAGCAAAAGTAATAAAAACTCCAGCAATTTCATCAATTACTATCTCCTGATTATCTTTAATACCTGTCCTATTTTCTTCCTGCTGACAGATCAAAGTCCCGACAATTACCGTTATTATAATAGCCGGCCAGCTTCTTAAAATTGGGAATAAGGCCAGTAGCCCCAGCCCAACCAGGGAACCAAAGGTGCCAGGCATATATTTAATTCTTCCAACCATAAAACCTGTTGCAAAAAAATAATTAATTCTCTCCATAATGCCCATAATTACAGCTCCCACTCCAGGTCTGCATCAGCAAAATACCTGTAGCCTGAATAAAATGTAATCAGAGCAGCTAGCCAGATTAAAATCAGCGGTAGATATCCAGGGAGTGGAATAATCTCTGGATAGACTAAAAAGGCGAGCACAGCAACAATCTGGGTAACAGTCTTTAATTTACCCCAGATACTGGCAGAAATAATAATGCCTTCGCTGGCAGCAATCACCCTCAGACCAGTTACAGCAAATTCCCGGCCAATAATAATAATAACCGGCCAGGGAGAAATTAAATTCAGGCTAACAAAACCAATCAGGGCAGATGAAACTAAAAGCTTATCAGCTAAAGGATCAGCAATCTTGCCAAAATTAGTAACCTGATTACTCCGTCTGGCCAGATATCCATCGGCAGCATCAGTCAGACTTGCAACAACAAAAACGACAAAAGAAATCCAGGAAGCCACAAAAGGCAACCTCGCCCGCATTAATAAAAAGAAAACAAAGACCGGAATTAAAATAATCCTGGCTAAAGTTAACTTATTTGGCATATTCATATCAGCCAATTTCATCAATAATCTCTCCTTCAAGATCATATTCAAAAGCCGACTTAACTAAAGCAAGATAAATAGAACCTATCTCAATCTCAAATTCCTCAGGCAACTCACCGCTGATAGCATTATCTATCTCTGGGGCATCATATTCAGTCCTGCCATTAAAGCGGTTGCCATCAATCTCCTCAACAATTATTTCCAGCTTCTTATCAACTCTCTCGCTATTTTTCTCAAGGGCTATTGTTTGCTGTTCTTCCATTATCTGATTATAGCGCCTAACTTTAAGATCCTCATCCAGCTGACCATCAAGTCTTGCCGCCGGGGTATTCTCCTCCTTGGAATAGGTAAATACTCCAAGACGATCAAACTTAACCTCTTTTATAAAATCAACTAACTCCTCAAACTCTTCCTCAGACTCACCTGGAAATCCGACTATTAGCGAAGTCCTTAACACCACATCAGGCAGAACATTTCTAATCCTAGCAATCTTAGCCTCCAGAGAGCTCCTATCTCCAGGTCTGCCCATCCTCTTTCTAACCTGACCGGCAGCATGCTGGATTGGAATATCTAAATAATTACAGATTTTATCTTCCCTGGCCATCACCTCTAATACTTTTTCCTCAAGATGTTCAGGATAAGTATACATCAATCTAATCCACTTTAAACCGTCTATCTTTGCAAGCTCCTCTAAAAGCCCGGCCAGTCGCACCTCACCATAAATATCAAGGCCATAAAGGGCAGTATCCTGGGCCACCAGAATCAACTCATTAATCCCCTGCTCAACAAGCCTTCTGGCCTCATTTAAAATATATTCCATTTCCCGGCTCTTAAAACCACCCTTAATCGATGGAATAGTGCAATAGGTACAGTTCTGGTCACAGCCATCAGCAATTTTTAAATAAGCAGTTCCCTTTTCCTTATGAACCCTGGGAATATCTCGGTTTAAACCCTGTTCAGGCTCGCTAACCATGGTCACCCTCTGACCCCTTTTAACCTCTTCAACTAATTCAACCATCTTCTGATAATCACCGATCCCGAAAATGCCATCTACTTCAGGAATATCAGATTTAATATCATCGACATATCTCTGGGCCAGACAGCCTGTCACAATAACCTTCTGACAGTTTCCAGTCTCCTTTAACTTCACCGCCTCAAAAATAGCCTCAATCGACTCCTCCTTGGCAGTCTCAATAAACCCGCAGGTATTAACAGCTATAATATCAGCAACTTCATAATCATCAACAAGTGTTATATTTTCAGATTCAGTCAGATATCCGGCAATATACTCACCATCAACCTGATTTTTCGGACAACCTAAATTATAAATAAATACCCTAACAGACATAAATTCACTCCTAATCATTAAATTAATAAATTGACCTATTTAAACTAATTATAAACATAGTTCACTAACTATGCAAGCAGTTGCGCTAACCAGTAAAAATTACTATATAATATAAGAAAAATCGGCCTCCAGGCCGATTAAAAACTGAAATGGTCGGGTTGCCGGGATTTGAACCCGGGACCTCACGCCCCCCAGGCGTGCGCGCTACCAAGCTGCGCCACAACCCGATTAAATTATTAACAGAAATATTATACAAAATCCTCATACCATTGTCAAGACTAAACTACTTAACCCAATCCTTCTTTCTGAGCCATTCTGCAAGCTTATCAGGATCATCAGTCACAATAAAAACTTCCTGAATCGAGGAGCTATTCTTGGCCAGAACTTTAAAGCCACTGGAAGTATTATATTTCAACCTTAAAAAAGGCTGAACTCCACTCCCTTTTCTCCGGTTTATCCTCCCAGGAATAATACTCTTAACTAAAGGGTGAATTGAAATCCCCTCAAGTAAAGGCAAAATATCATCAATAATTGTATGTTCCTGTTTAATCTTATCAATCTTATATTTGCCACCCATTTATAATCACCAACTCAAAATGTATTATAACATATAATAGTTTTCAAGTACAGTTTAAAACTATATTAATATACCTTCAATAGTATACATCCCCGGTACCAACCCAGTATCAACCCAGTACCAACCCAGTACCAACCCACTCCTGATACTTCTTATAAATACTTTAAATAAACTATTCTGAAATAACTTAAAATTTACATAAGTAAAACTTCAAAATAAAACTGAATTATTTTCAAAAAACCCTTGACGCATCGAACATACTACGTTATAATATATTTTGTGTTGAGGTAATTAAATAATAAATTTTCAAGCTGACGTAGCTCAATTGGTAGAGCAGCTGCCTTGTAAGCAGCAGGTTACCGGTTCAAGTCCGGTCGTCAGCTCCATTTTTATTTATAGCTGAAAAATCAAAGAATCCAGCTAACACCTACATAGAAAATATTGCTAATAACTAAATATAATTTACCAGTTCTGCTCAATCCTTTGATTGAGCATTATTTTATTTAAATCAACATTTGTATCATAAACAAAGATATCTATCCCGGCCTCTCTGGCTTTATCTAAAGTTTCAGCAAAATCAGGATCAATCTCCTCACAGGGCTTAAATAATTCAGCCTGTTCCTGCTGAACAATAAATAAAACTCCAGCCAGATTACCAGTTACATCTTTCCACTTAATCAACTCCTCAAGATGCCTGACCCCTCTTTTAGTTGGAGCATCTGGAAAACAGGCCTGGCCATCATCTACTAAATTAACAGATTTAACCTCTAAAAGATATTCATCACCATCAGTAGCATTTAATAAAAAATCAAACCTGGAATTACCCCAGGTATATTCTCGCCTATTAATGCTATAATCACTTAAGCCATCAAAGAATTCATTCTCCAGACCAACCTCTGCCAGATCATTGGCCAGATGAGAATTCATCGAAACAAATTCATCATTATCCAGCTTAACTAAAATTACACTTCCTGCTGTCTTCCTTTCAGGATTATCAGTCGGCTTATAATATACAACCCTACCCTCTTTGATAATCAAAGGCAGTCTGCCAGGATCTGGCAGATGTAACTTAATTTTATTACTTGACTCATCTTCACAAATCAAAACAAATCTATTAGGCCTTGCAATAATCTTTGCTTTCAATAAATTATCAGAAAAATCTATATAAGGCAGTTCCATATATTCCACCTCCAAAAAAAATAACCGGGGAAAATTTCCCCGGTAAGTCAATTAGTTAAAATACAACTTCTACTGAATAAAGCTCACTACACTTTTTATTTTCCATTTTACCTTCTTGCGTTTTAATTTCAATTTTATCTTTCTCCTGATCCCTCAAAAACAAACTTAAGAAACCAGTATCTTCAATATGTCTATTCAAGTCCTGAGCCACACATGGAATACCATTAATTTCCTCAATATCGTCACTTAAATAAGTCGTACCATCCTTGAATTTAAGAATAAATTGCATTATATCACCTCTCTGATATTTTAGTTGAATCAGTACTCTTAACATTATATTCTAGGTCTTTTAAAAAACTCCTGCAAAAATTGATAGATTTTATCAACTTTTAAATATAATTAATATTAATCCAGGGAAAGATTATCATTTAAAATATCAATCTTCTTATCATCTGAAATATTTAGATTTAACGGAGTAATCGAAATAAAGCCATTTTTTATTGCATTTATATCAGCTTTATCATCATCGTAAGATTTATTGCCACCTCTAAACCAAAAATATTTGCCTCCTGCAGGATCAATCCTCTCCTCCACTGAATCTTCATATAAATGAGGAGCTAGAGTAGTAATCTTATAGCCATTATATTTAGAATATTTTAAATCAGGAAAATTAATATTCAAAGGACCATCAAGTAGATTAAGCGTTTCTATAAAATCATCATTACTTAAATAATCAACTAACTTATCAGCCACTGCTGTAAAATTTTTAGATTCATCGATTGAGAGTGAGACAGCAATGGCCTTATAACCCTGTATATAGGCCTCTATTGCCGCTGAGACAGTTCCAGAATAGTAGACGTCATATCCAAGGTTATGGCCATGATTAATGCCTGATATGACAAGATCGGGCTTGAAATCCTCAAAAACCTTAAGAGCAAGTTTAATACAATCAGCTGGAGTACCATTAACCCTATAGGCGTCATTACCTAATCTCTTGCTCACAGTTTTAAATAATCTTAACGGCTTTCTAATAGTAATTGCATGACTGATAGCGCTCCTCTCCTGATCAGGTGCAATTACCTTTAATTGATGACCTGCCTCAATTAAAGCTTCAGCTAAACTATTAATTCCTTCTGCATAGATACCATCGTCATTAACTAATAATATTTTCATAATTGATATCTCCTTTATTTCTATACCATTTTACTTGCTTTTAAAAAAAATATTTGATATACTTCTAGTAATGATTATTGCAAAAGGAGGGGAGAATATTGGGCAAAAAGAAAACCAGGATGACAAAACAGCGAAAAGCTATCCTTGAAACACTTAAAAGTACTGATTGCCATCCAACTGCTGACTGGATTTACAATGAAGTTAAAGATGAGATACCAAATATAAGCCTGGGCACCGTTTATCGTAATCTTAATTTTTTAGCAGAACAGGGAGAAATAATGGTTCTCGATTATGGCAGCACCCATAGCAGATATGACGGAACTCCTGAACAGCATTATCATTTTCACTGTCAGGAATGCGATAGCGTTTATGATATCCATATAAACCTTAAAGAAACCCTCAATCAACAGGCAGATGAAGCAACTCCTTTTACAATTAATGAACATAGATTGGAATTTTACGGGATCTGTGATAAATGCCAGAATTCCTAGTTTTTAAAACTACCGATTAAATTCGGTAGTTTTTTATTTATCTCTATTTTTAACTCTATTATTCTATCAACTATTTATCCCTTCATATTTCCACTATTTTCTTCTCTATTACTATCAGCGACATCATTACCCTGAGAATATATCCTGTAAGTCGGGTACGCCAGATCAACGTCATGATTATTTTCTATAAAATCCATTATTTCTTCCCAGAAATTTTCATTAGTAGACCTTCTCTTTCTTGGCTCACATAAATAACGGATAGTAAGCTCAACACCACTTTCTTTAACATTCATATAGACAATAGGTGTCAATTTTTTATATTCCTTTTTTGCTGAATTAATTATTTTTTCCCTGGCCTCTCGATTAATCTTTCTGGCTTTAATATCAGCAATCTCCTGAAAGGCTTTCTTCGCTTTCCTCCAGTCACTTTCAAAGGTCAATAATATCTTTATTTCATTCCAGATAAATTCAAAGCCCTGGGTATAGTTGGATATATTTCTATTTAAAGCATGTCCATTGGGCACAAATACAATCCTGCCAGTACTCTGATCTGAATCAACCCAGTTACCAATCTCCATAAGAGAAGTTTCAAATAACCTTATATCAATAACATCACCCTTTACTCCACCAATCTCAATTCTATCACCGATATTATATGGCCGCCTGATTATTAGATACAATCTACCGACAATATTGGCGACCATATCCCTTAAGGCAATAGCTAAACCAGCAGAAAAAAGGCCAAAAAATGTCATAAAACCCTGTAAACCTCGAAACCATAAAGGGAATATTAATATAAACCCTAAACCATAGGAGATATAATTTAAAACCTTATTATATCTAAACTTTTTAGAGATATCTTTAATCCTATTATCTATTTTCTTGCTAATATATTGCCTTAAATAATAAATAAAAGCAATAAATAATAACGTTAAAATAAATCTTCTCAATAACTCAGTCCTATCGCTTAAAGCAAAAGCAATAATCTCATTAATAGTAGTCATATACTATTCATCCTTTTCAACTAACTTATCCCAGGCTTCTAGAGCTTTTCTTAAATGGGGGATAATAATCGAACCTCCAACAATTAAACCGATATTTAAGACTTCATATAATTCTTCATCAGTAATATCTAATTTATAGAGTTCCTGCATATGATAATTAATACAGTCATCACATTTTAAAACAAGTGAAGCTACCAGCCCTAACATTTCCTTAGTCTTTTTATCCAGGGCTCCATCATCATAAGCCTTTGTATCCAAATTAAAAAATCTCTTAATATTTAAATTATCAGTCTCCATAACTCTCTCATTCATTTTCTCCCTATACTCATTATATTCATCCCAGAAATCTTTATCAGCCATAAAACTAATACCTCCTAACCTAAAAGATAATATCCAATAGTAATAGTAAAATTATAATTACAGAACCACCAGTAAATATTTTTATATTCATCCAATTAACAGCTTTAAGTCTATTTAAACTAATTTTACCTTGATTAACCATCTTTGTAAAGTTAGAAAATAAATAAAATATATAAGGAAGACTAAATAGTGGAATTATCCAGATTAAATTATTGGTCAATGTTAAATTGATTGCAAATAAAGAATAAGCCATTAAAAGAATTATTCCATATATATAATTATACTTTTTTGTAGTTCTGTAAAATTCTAATTTATATTTAGACTCTATAAGATAATTATCTGCTAAACTCAAAAATAAAAATATATTAAATTCAAGCAATAATATTATAAATAATAAGTTAAAGACTATAACCTTTACATTTGTTAAATCGATAAAGTAAAATGATAAAAATAAAAGCCCGGAAAGCAGAGCTGAAATAACTCCAATATTTAAATAATCCTTTTTTATAAGCTCTAACCTGGGAACAATATAATATAAAAATAACAAAATTAATATATTAAAATAATAAAATAAGTCTAACTCAATAAAAAAGACTAAAAACATATATATTACAATAGATAAAAGTATAAGAGCAAGGCCTAAAATATTATGATTAATATTAATCTTTATAAATTTAAATTCCTCGCCTTTATTAAGAGGCTGGATTTCACTCTCATATCGAAAATGATTAAGATAAAATATCATCCCATATAATTGGTTATCTGAAATAAAAAAATTGCCAATCTCATTAACTGCAAAAAACAAAAACATCATAATATATGGAAAAAAGCTTCCAGCTCCATTCCATCTAAATGATGCTATTAATGCAATTAGAATTGGCAAAAGTACATAAATATAATATTTAAAAATACCCATAATAACACCTGCTTATTTTAATTATAATACTTTCACTTAATATTATAAATATGGATATAAAAAAATGGCTCCCCGAGCAGGACTCGAACCTGCGACAAAGTGGTTAACAGCCACTCGCTCTGCCAGCTGAGCTATCG